>CAZSPO010000030.1:0-5647 GCA_964608775.1 uncultured Chthoniobacterales bacterium
TGCTCGACGGGGGGATCCGCCTGATGCAATTCGAGACCTTCCTCGACGTGGAAGAATTGATTCTGGCGCTCGGCGTCCTGCGTGAATTGGACCCCACGGCGGAGGCCATCTGTTCCCTGGCCAGTTCCACCGAAGGTCGCCTCCCTTCCGGCGAAACGTTGCCCGAAGCCTTCGCCCGGCTGCAAGGGGCCGGAGCGAAAATCGTCGGGGTCAACTGCATCAACGGCCCCTCCGCGATGGTCGGTCTGCTCCGTCGGCTCGCCCTCCATTCCCCGCTGGCCACCTATCCGAACGCGGGCTACCCCCGTTTTTCGGAAGGGCGTTACCTTTATCCCTGCGCCCCGGATTATTTCGCGGCCCAAGCACGCACCCTCGTCGAACTCGGAGCCCGGCTCATCGGGGGCTGCTGCGGGATTGGCCCGGCCCAAATCCGTGCCATGGTCGAGGCGCTTCAAGGGTATGAACCCTCGCCACAAATCCGGGTCGCGACCGATCAAGCTCCGGTGGCGGACGGGATTCTTGTCCAACAGGAAGAGGAAAGCATCCTCGACCGGATTGCGACCGGGCGAAAAGTGATCGTCACGGAGCTTGACCCGCCCAAGACTCTCGATCTCGAAAAATTTTTTATCGGAGCCCGGGCCCTGTCTGAAGCTGGCAGCGATTGCATCACCCTAGCCGACAATTCCCTCGCTATCCTGCGGGTTAGCAATGTGTCGATGGGAGCCATGCTCAAGGAGCGGTATGGCATTATGCCGCTCCTACATATCAGTTGTCGCGACCGCAATTTGCTCGGGCTCCAGAGTGAGCTAATGGGGATTGCCGCCATGGGCATTCGCCATGTGCTACCGCTCACTGGTGACCCGGCGAAAGTGGGCGACCATCCTGGGGCGGCCTCGGTCTACGATGTGAATTCGCTCAAGCTGATGGAGATCACCCGGCGAATGAACGAGGGTTTCAATTACAACGGCAAAGATCTCAAAGCGAAAACTCGATTCGTCATCGGCTGCACCTTTAATCCCAACGCCCGGCAACTCGACACCCAAATAAAACGGTTGGAACGTAAAATCGCGGCGGGAGCCCAATACGTGATGACCCAACCGGTGTTTGACCGCGCCTTGGTCCGCACCGTGGCCGAGCGCACACGAAGCTTCGGGGTGCCGGTGTTCATGGGGGTCTGGCCGCTCCTCAACGGGCGGCAGACGGAATTTCTTCACAACGAAGTCCCTGGCATCGTCATTCCCGACGCCGTGCGCAGCCGGATGCGCGGGCTGGAACAGGGGGAAGGCACCGCCGCCGGACTCGCGATTGCCCGCGAAATCGCAGAGGAATCGCTCGCGCATTTTCCCGGTGTTTATTTGATTACCCCGTTCCTTCGCTACGAAACCACCCAGGAGCTGGCGGCTTACGTGCGGGGGCTCGGCTGAATGAAACTGATGAGGCCGAAGGTGCCACGCTGGGGCCTCGCCGTGTTGCTCGGCCTCGTCGGCTTCACCCTGGTCTGGTTGTCGCGCACCCTGCCGCTAGTGGAATGGCTCGATTGGCTTCGGCACCACGCCCAAACCCTCGGCCCGCTCGCCGTCGGGATCACAGCATTGTTGTTTGCGGTTGGCTGCATCTTCTTTCTTCCCACCACCCTCGTCGTGGCCGCCGCCGGAGCCGCCTTTGGCTTTGGGACCGGGCTGCTCGCCATTTGGCTCGGTTACTTCCTGGCCGTCGGAGTGGTCTGGCTGATTGGCAACCGTTTCTCCGGCCCCATGCGCCGTCGGTTTGAATCGGTGAACCCCAGCGCCGGTCGTATCCTCGATGCCTTGGGTGAACGCGGGCCGTGGCTGGTCTTTCTTACTCAGTTGCATCCCCTTTCCCCCGCCTCCCTCCTCAACTATCTCTACCCCAGCCTCGGCCTCGATTGGCGCACCGCCATCCCCGCTATTCTCATCGGGCGGATTCCGACTCTCGCCATGTATGTCGCCCTCGGGGCTTGGTCGGCCAAAGGGCTCACCGCCGAAAGCGATGAATTGGCGTGGCTCTGGTGGGTCTCCCTCGGGGCCGCCGTCCTGCTTGGAGCCCTCCTTGCCCGGCTCGTCTCCCGTGCCATCCACGACGCCACTCACCCGCCCACGCCTTCGGTCGATGCGTAAGCTCTCGATCGAACAAACGCGACTGGTTTTATGCCGCATCGGCGCTAAAGAATCTCAGCCATGAAACCCGGTTTTCTCGAAAAATTACTCGACCGCATCGGGCGGGTGCAGCCGGAAGAAATCCAGCAACTCGTCGGTCGCCTCGCCCAGGAGAAAGGGTTTTTAGAGAATCTCTTCAATGCCTTGCAAGAAGGGGTCATCGTCGCCGACACCGGCGGGCGCGTGGTCTATCTCAATGCCGCCGCCGCCAAACTCTTTTCGCTCCACCCCACCCAGACGATCGGGCGCCCGCTGGAAGACTGCATCCGCGGCCTGCCCTGGGAGGCTGTCGCTAGTGGAGAACAGGTCACCAGTCGAGACTTGGAGATTTTTTATCCGGAGAATCGTTACCTTAACTTTTACGCCACCCCGATCCGCGTCGACCTCGAAGGGGCCGCCAGCCCGGCTACGAAATCGGGCGCCCGAGCCGACGAACCCGTTGGTTACGCGATGATTGTGCGGGACATCACGGAAACCCGCCGTTCCACCGAAGCCACGATTGAATCCGAACGGTTCTCCGCCCTCACCCTTCTCGCCGCCGGGGTGGCTCACGAAATCGGGAACCCCCTCAACTCGATCACCATTCATCTCCAGATCATGGAACGCCGGCTTCGCAAGCTAGCCCCCAAGGCCCAAGAGGCCCTCGGCGAATCGTTGGCTGTCGCGCGCGATGAAATTAAACGGCTCGACTTTATTATCACCCAATTCCTCCGCGCCATCCGCCCCACCGCTCCAGAGCTTCAACCCGCCGACCTCAACGAGCTGATTCGCGAATCCTTGAGTTTTCTAGCCGACGAAGTGAGTAACCGCGATATCCTGGTTGAAACCGAACTCCAAGAGCCGCTCCCCTCCGTCCGCGTTGATCGGAACCAGATCAAACAAGCGTTTTATAACATCATCAAAAACAGCACCCAGGCCATGCAACAAGGGGGCATCCTCCATGTTAGCACCAGCCGGACCCAGGACCACGTCGCCGCTGCCTTCCGCGATACCGGCGGCGGGATTGCAGAAGCCGATATGGCCAAGATCTTCGAGCCTTACTTCAGCACGAAGGAAACCGGGACCGGCCTCGGATTGCTCATTGTCCGCCGAATCGTCCGGGAGCATGGCGGCGAGATCCAACTCGACAGCCGCGAAGGCGAGGGGCTCACCTTCCGCATCCTGCTCCCGCTCGTCGACCGCCAGGTTCGTCTCCTTGAAGCCGGTTCCCCTTCAGCCACCCCAGTTTCGCCATCCGAATGAGTCCCACTCTCCTGATCGTTGATGACGAGAAAAACACCCGCGAAGGGCTCCGGCTCTCGCTGGAGGAGGAATACGACATCTATGTCGCTGCCGATAGCACCAGTGCCCTGGCTGTCCTGGAAAATGACCATATCGACGTCGTGTTGAGCGATCTCCGGCTCGGGGCAGAAAATGGTCTCGACTTGATCGAATCGATCCTCAAACGCCCGCACCCGCCCATTTGCATCATCATGACGGCGTATGGCTCGGTCGATACCGCCGTCGAAGCGATGAAACGGGGGGCATACGACTTTATCACTAAGCCGATCCACATTGATCGACTCGAAATTCTCATCCGCCGCGCTCTGCGGAGCCGGACAGTCGAAGCCGAGAATCGGCAGCTCAAACAACAGGTCGACACCCGGTTTGGGCTCGAAGCATTCATCGGCGAATCGGCCCCGATGCAGGAAATCTACGACATCCTTCGCCAAGTGGCTCCCGCCCGGGCGACCGTGCTGGTCCAAGGCGAGAGCGGCACTGGGAAAGAACTCGTCGCCCGCGCGATTCATCACCTTAGCACCCGCCACGCCAAACCGTTCCTTGCCGTCCATTGCGCCGCCCTCTCTCCGCAGCTGCTTGAGAGTGAATTGTTCGGCCACGAAAAAGGGGCCTTCACTGGGGCGACCGAACGCCGGATCGGGCGGTTTGAACAAGCGGACGGCGGCACCCTATTTCTGGATGAAATCGGCGAAATTGATCTCAGCACCCAAGTGAAAGTCCTGCGGGTGCTCGGAGAAGAGCGCGCCTTCGAACGAGTCGGCGGGAACAGCTTGATCAAGGTCGATGTCCGCTTGGTCGCCGCCACCAACCGTGACCTGGCGGCGATGGTGGCCAAGGGTGAGTTCCGCGATGACCTCTACTTTCGCCTGAACGTGGTGCAAATCACCATGCCGCCCCTCCGCGAGCGCAAGGAGGATATTCCGCTGATGCTCCATAGGTTTGTTCGACGCATTTCCGAGGAAAACGGCAAGCCCCCCAAGGAATTCACCCCCGACGCTGTGGAGGCAATGCTCAATTATGATTGGCCGGGCAACGTCCGGGAGCTGCGGGCTGCCGTGGAGCACGGGGTGGTCATGGCTTCCGGTGCCAAAATCGGCTTGCGCGACCTGCCCCGGTCGCTGCGCCAGCCATCCGGCAATCTTCCCGCCGTTTCCCCGACCCCGGCTCCCGCTTCGGCATCCTCCCCCGATCCGCTCAACCTTCACTTGCACGAACACCAAATCATCGAGCAAGCCCTGGCCACGACCGACGGGAACATCACGAAAGCCGCTCGAAAACTCGGCATCAGCCGCCGGACCCTCCACCGAAAGCTAAAAGCCCTCCGCAACCCCGCAGCCGACTAACCTAGGCGAAGCAACGGGGAAGAAAACCGGCTGACTCTCGCAGGAGTTAACGGACTCAGTCCTGTTTTGATGAACCTTCGGGTTTAGCCGACTGCTGATTCTTCTTCCGCTTCGGGCGCTGGCGGCACCTCGTCGATATGCTTAATCAATTTGAATTTCCGATGCGCCTCGAATCCTGTGCCAGCAGGAATCAAGTGGCCCATGATCACGTTCTCCTTGAACCCACGGAGAGTGTCGATCTTCCCGAGTGTCGCTGCGTCGGTGAGGACCCGAGTGGTTTCTTGGAAGGAAGCTGCGGAAATGAAGCTGTCGGTTTCGAGGGAAGCCTTGGTGATTCCGAGCAAGACGGGGCTCGCTTCGGCCGCTTTCCCACCCTTTTCCACCACCGCATGATTTTCCCGATCGAACTCAAAACGATCAATCTGATCGCCCCACAGCAGGGTGGTATCGCCCGGATCGGTTACCTTCACTTTGCGAAGCATTTGGCGAACGATAATTTCAATGTGTTTGTCATCAATTTCCACCCCTTGCAGGCGATAAACTTCCTGCACCTCATTGACGAGATGTTCCTGAAGTTCTTGCTGACCGCAGATGTCGAGGATTTCGTGTGGCACCACCGGGCCTTCGGTGAGTTGTGCGCCTTTGCGCACAAAGTCGCCTTTGAACACAACGATATGTTTGTTCAAAGGAATCAGATGTTCCTCTTCCGCACTGGTCTCCGGGTCGCGGAGAATGAGTCGACGTTTGCCACGCACCGAGCCTCCGATTTCCACGATGCCATCAATCTTGGCGATCTCAGCGGCATCCTTCGGGAGGCGCGCCTCGAAGAGTTCAGCCACCCGCGGC
>CAZSPO010000030.1:5657-15468 GCA_964608775.1 uncultured Chthoniobacterales bacterium
ACCTTCCGAGGGGTCTTGGCGAGAAGGGTGCCGGGCCGGACGTTGCGACCTTCTTCCACACTGATGTGGGCTCCGGCCGGAATGGAATAGCTGGCCGCCACTTCCCCTTTTTCATCCACAATGACGATCTGAGGATGAAGATCTTCTTTGTGCTCAATCACCACGGTTCCCAACAGGCCGGTCGCTTGGTCGGTTTCTTTTTTGACCGTGACCCCGGCAATCATGTCACGAAATTCGACCTTGCCTCCTCTTTCCGTCAGGATCGGAACATTGTAAGGATCCCACTGGACAAAGGGATCGCCTTTCTTCACCGGGCCACCATCCTCGACCGCAATCACGGAACCGATCACCACGCTGTAACGTTCCAGTTCCCGACCATCCTTGCCGTTAATCGAGATGAAGCCGTTTTTATTCAGCACGATAAAGTTGCCATCAAGAGATTTCACCGCTTTGAGATCAGTGTAAGCCACGGTGCCTTCGTGTTTGGCTTTAATCACCGGTTGTTTGAAAGTCTGGCTCGCGGTGCCTCCCACGTGGAAGGTTCGCATGGTCAACTGGGTGCCTGGTTCGCCAATCGATTGAGCCGCGATGATTCCGACGGCTTCCCCCATTTTCACCGGATTGCCGGTCGCAAGGTTCCGCCCGTAGCACGAAATACAAACTCCCTGCTTGGATTCACATGTCAGGACCGATCGAATTTTGAGCTGTTCGACCCCTACTTTCATCAGCGCTTCCGCGGTGACTTCATCGATGAGTTGGTTGCGCGAGACCACCGCTTTGCCGGTGACCGGATCGACGATCGTTTCGCAGCTCGTGCGCCCGATAATGCGGGTGGCGAGATCGACGACCTCTTCGTCCCCTTCGTAAATCGGACGAACCAAAATCCCATTCGCCGTGCCGCAGTCGTCCATCGTGATAATAACATCCTGCGCGGCATCGACCAATTTGCGGGTGAGATAACCGGAATCGGCCGTTTTAAGTGCTGTATCGGCCAGACCTTTTCGTGCCCCGTGGGTGGAGATGAAATACTCAAGAACGGTCAATCCTTCTCGGAAATTTGAGATGATCGGACGTTCAATAATATCGCCTGACGGTTTCGCCATCAGCCCCCGCATCCCGGAGAGCTGTTTCACTTGGGTGCGGTTCCCCCGTGCACCGGAATCGACCATCATATAGACGGAGTTCATTTCCGATCGCCCGTGGTTATGTTTGAGCGTGCTATAAAGTGAGCTCGCGATTTCCTCCCCGGCGTGGGTCCAGATGTCAATCACCCGGTTGTGACGTTCACCGTCGGTGATGATCCCGCGGCGGTATTGTTTTTCGACCTCGGCGATTTGTTTGTGAGCGCGCTCAAGCTCTGTCTTTTTCTCGTCTGGGATAATCATGTCAACGATCCCAATGGAAACTCCGGCGCGAGTGGCATGGCGGAACCCGAGATCTTTCAACCGATCCAAGGTTTCAACCGTCATTTCCCGACCGGACACCTGGTAGCAGCGCCAGATGATGTCGGAGAGCGCTTTTTTTGAAGCCACTTTATTAAAAAAGCCAACGCCCTTCGGCCAGATTTCGTTGAAGAGCACCCGTCCAACGGTGGTTTCAATGACCTTAGCAGCGGGATCGCCGTAAACGGTTTGCTGAGCGAAGTCCGGGTTGCGAAACCGGATCGGGGTGTGAATCGCCACGCAATGTTCGACCATGGCCAGTTCAACCTCTTCGAGTGAGGAGAAAAGCGGCATCCGCTCGGGGGATTTGCCGGTCGCCAGCCGCGGAGCCTGGGTCAAATAGTAGCATCCAAGGGTGATATCCTGCGAGGGCGTCGTAATCGGCCTTCCGCTGGAAGGTGAGAAGATGTTGTTCGGGGCCAACATCAACATACGCGCTTCAAGCTGGGACTCGATTGAGAGCGGGACGTGCACGGCCATCTGGTCTCCGTCGAAGTCAGCATTGTAAGCCGTGCAGACCAATGGGTGAACGCGGATGGCTTCTCCTTCGATCAAAACCGGTTCAAATGCCTGGATTGAAAGGCGGTGGAGGGTTGGAGCTCGGTTGAGCAACACCGGATGGCCTTTGGTTACCTCGTCAAGAATATCCCAGACCTCGGGAGTTTGGCGTTCGATAAATTTCTTGGCACTCCGGACGGTGTGCGCAAGGCCACGCTCCTTAAGCTGCCGAATGATAAAGGGTTCGAACAGCACGAGCGCCATCTTTTTTGGCATCCCGCATTGATTTAGCTTCAGTTCCGGTCCGATCACGATCACCGAACGACCCGAGTAATCGACCCGCTTCCCGAGGAGATTCTGTCGGAACCGCCCCCCTTTCCCTTTCAACATGTCGCTCAGCGATTTGAGGGGACGATTCCCGGCCCCGGTTACCGCACGACCGTGGCGACCATTATCGAACAAGGCATCCACCGCCTCTTGGAGCATTCGCTTTTCGTTCCGGATAATGACGTCGGGCGTTTTCAGGAGCAACAGGTTGCGCAGCCGATTGTTCCGATTGATCACACGCCGGTAGAGATCATTGAGATCAGAGGTGGCGAACCGACCACCTTCCAAAGGCACCAGCGGTCGCAGGTCCGGGGGGATAACGGGCAAAACTTCCAAGATCATCCATTCGGGACGGCTTTTGGAAGACATGAAGCCTTGAACTAGTTTCAGCCGTTTGGCGAGTTTCTTGCGGATCTGCTTCGAGCGCGTGGTGGTCATCGCCTCTTGCAGTTCAATTTCGAGCTGGGGCAGGTCGGCCTGGGCGAGCAAAGTTTTGACCGCCTCAGCTCCAATTCCCGCCGTGAAATTTTCGCCGTATTGCTCCAACGCTTCCCGATACTCAGTCTCGGTGAGAAGCTGACAACGGACCAACGGGGTGTTCCCTGGGTCGGTCACGATGTAATCTTCGTAATAAATCACCCGCTCCAGTTGGCGGGCGCTCATGTCGAGCATGAGCCCGATGCGGGAGGGCATGCATTTGTAAAACCAGATGTGCGACACTGGCACAGCTAACTCGATGTGCCCCATTCGCTCTCGACGCACGCGGGAGAGCGTCACTTCCACCCCGCAACGATCACAAATCACGCCGCGATGCTTCACCCGTTTGTATTTGCCACAGGCGCATTCCCAATCGCGGGTTGGCCCGAAAATGCGTTCGCAAAAGAGCCCCCCTTTTTCGGGTTTAAAGGTGCGGTAGTTAATCGTTTCCGGGTTTTTGACCTCTCCGTGGCTCCATTTGCGAATGGTGTCGGGCGAGGCGACCGCGATAGAGACGAAGTCAAACCCGCCTCGTTCCTGTGCAGGTGCTTCTTGGGTAAATGTGTCGTTAAGCATGATGGTGGTAGTTTCTCCCGCTTGGATCTAGTTGTGGAAAGTGTGCTGGTTGATGGGGCCCGATGGGGCAAGGCTAGGGGATCGGTTAGAGGACGGGTTAGAGGACGGGTTAGAGGGCAGCGAGCTGGCGTTGCTCTTGTTGCGCACTCCCTTCCCGCTCGGCTTTCACATCAAGGCCGAGGCTCTTCATTTCTTGAATCAAGACGTTGAACGATTCCGGCGTGCCAGCTTCCAGAGCGTTATCGCCTTTGACGATTGATTCGTAAATCCGGGTGCGCCCTTGGACATCGTCAGACTTGACTGTGAGCAATTCTTGCAGGGTGTAAGCGGCTCCATAGGCTTCGAGTGCCCAGACCTCCATTTCCCCGAAGCGCTGGCCACCATGCTGAGCTTTGCCGCCCAGCGGCTGTTGGGTGACGAGCGAGTAAGGTCCGACGGAGCGCGCATGGATTTTGTCGGCTACCAAGTGCCCTAGTTTGAGCATGTAGATATAGCCAACCACCACTTCCTGATCGAAACGGTCCCCGGTCCGGCCATCATAAAGGAAGGACTTTCCGTGCTCGGTGACCCAGCGGAACCCTTCCACCTCTTTGGCCTTTTCGAGATATTGACGGATCTCTTTCTCGCTGATGCCGTCAAACACCGGAGTGGCCACCTTGAAGCCAAGGGCTTTCGCTGCGACTCCGAGGTGGGTTTCCAACACCTGACCGACGTTCATCCGGCTGGGGACCCCCAGCGGGTTGAGCACGATATCAACGGGAGTGCCATCGGAAAGATAGGGCATATCCTCTTCCGCCACAATTTTGGCTACCACCCCCTTGTTGCCATGGCGCCCCGCCATTTTATCGCCCACGCTAAGCTTACGCTTGCTGGCGACATAGACTTTCACCTGTTTGATAATACCGGGATCAATGTCATCCCCGCTCTCCACCCGATCAAGCGCCCGGTCCTTTTCCATATCAAGGTCCGCGAACTTGTGCTCATACGAGCTAATGATTTCCCGGATCTTGTTGCGAATCGGACTGGGATCGATGTCAATATGGTCATAAACGCTGGCCAACTTGCGCAAGAGTGTCTTCGTAATTTTGCGGTTGGCCGGGATGATAATTTCACCTGTCTGCGCATTGACGACGTCGAGAGGGATTTTTTCTCCAAGGAGGATGTTAGAGAGGGCTTCGGTGAGTTGTTCTTGAAGTTCCTCCCGTTTTTCGCGGTATTCATCCGTGATTTCCTTGATCTGCTTTTTGGTCTCGTTGGGTGTGAGCTTTTGACGCGAAATTTCCTTTCGCGAGGAGACCTTCACATCCATAACGATGCCATAGACACCGGAGGGAACCGTGAGGGAGGTGTCCTTCACGTCAGCGGCCTTCTCACCAAAAATCGCCCGTAGCAAGCGTTCTTCCGGGGCAAGTTCGGTTTCACTTTTGGGAGTGATTTTTCCGACCAAAATATCGCCCGGCTTCACCTCCGCACCCACCCGGATGACGCCGTCCGTTCCTAAATTACGAAGGGCATCTTCCGAGACGTTGGGAATATCCCGGGTGATTTCTTCGGGGCCGAGTTTTGTGTCCCGTGCACCGATATCAAATTCTTCGATGTGGATCGACGTATAAATATCCTCTTTCACCACCCGTTCGGAAATCATGATGGCATCTTCGAAGTTGTAGCCATTCCACGACATGAAGGCGACCAGCACATTCCGCCCGAGAGCGAGCTCGCCATCTTCGGTGTTCGGGCCATCGGCAAGGACCATTCCCTTTTTGACGATGTCCCCTTTCTTAATGATCGGTTTCTGGTTGATGCAAGTGCCTGCGTTGGAGCGCATAAACTTGCGCAACTCATAAACCTGTATGCCTTTTTCCTTGTCGGCCTTTAGCTTTTTGCGGGACTCCGGCATTTTTCCATCCGGCGTAAGAACAATCTGATGGGCCATCACCGAGGCGACGACGCCATCGGCTTCAGCGACCACCACGGCGCGGGAATCTCGGGCAACTTTGCCCTCCAATCCCGTGCCCACCAACGGCGCATCACTGCGAAGAAGGGGCACCCCCTGGCGTTGCATGTTCGATCCCATGAGTGCCCGGTTGGCGTCGTCATGCTCAAGGAACGGAATGAGTCCCGCAGCCACCGACACCAACTGTTTAGGCGAGACATCCATGTAATGCACTTTAGCCGGTTCTACCTCCAGGAAGTCGCCCCGATATCGAATGGAGACCTTTTCATTCAGGAAGTTCCCCTGGTCATCAATCGGCGCGTTAGCCTGAGCGACGAGGAAATTCTCCTCGCGATCAGCTGTCAGGTAATCGATTCGATCGGTGACCTGGCCATTTTCGACCTTTCGATAGGGCGTTTCAATAAATCCGAATTCATTGATCCGCGAGAAGCTGCTCATGGAGCTAATCAATCCGATGTTGGGACCTTCCGGAGTCTCAATGGGGCAGATACGTCCGTAGTGAGAGGGATGGACATCCCGCACCTCAAAACCCGCCCGATCTCGGCTTAGCCCCCCCGGCCCGAGAGCCGAAAGCCGCCGCTTATGGGTCAACTCGGAAAGCGGGTTGGTTTGGTCCATAAACTGGCTGAGCTGCGAGCGACCGAAGAAATCTCGGATCACGGCGCTTAACGCCTTGGGATTGATCAATTTTGAAGGCGTCATTGCGTCAAGATTGACGTCGAAAAGGGTCATGCGCTCTTTGACCAGGCGTTCTGTCCTCGCCAGACCGACGCGACACTGGTTGGCCAGCAATTCCCCCACGGTCCGCACCCGCCGACTGCCGAGGTGATCGATATCGTCAAACGTGCCATCCCCAGTCCGCAGCTGAATCATATATTTCATCGCGGCAATGAAATCTTCTTCCGTCAAGGTGCGCGTTTCGATGTCGATATCGATCGACAATTTCTGGTTGATTTTATAGCGCCCGACGCGACCGAGGTCGTATTTTTTGGGGTCAAAAAAGAGTCGCTTTAGCAAAGCCCGAGCGTTGGCCGGTGTCGGAGGATCTCCCGGGCGCAACCGACGATAAATTTCACGCAGCGCCTCTTCTTCGTCGTGCGCCGGATCTTTTTTCATCGCCTTGATGACACTGTCATCGTCTTTTGTGTCGACCACCTGCACCTTGTCGACTCCGATATCGAGCATGGCCCGAATGGTTGCCTTGGAAAGCGGTTCAAAGGCGCGAGCCACCGTGATGTCGCCGTCCCGGATATCCTGAACCAACACCTTGGTGTTGATCTCCTCGTCCTCAAGCTTGTCCGTGAGGGCGACTGTTTCGATTTGGTAAAAAATCTCAAGAATTGCCTGATCGGTGCTGTGCCCGAGTGCGCGCAAGAAAGTGGTCGCTAAAAATTTCCGCCGCCGCTTACGCCGGTCAAGATAGATGTAAAGCAGGTCGTTCGTATCGAACTGCACTTCCAACCAAGAGCCGCGATCAGGAATTATGCGGAAACTGTGCAGGATTTTTCCGTTTGCATGCGGGGTTTGCTCGAAGCAAATCCCCGGGGATCGATGGAGCTGACTGACCACCACTCGTTCGGCTCCGTTGATGACAAAAGTGCCCTGCGGGGTCATGAGGGGAATTTCCCCCATGTAAACCTTCTCTTCTTTCGAACTCCGTTCTTCCTTCAGGATAAAGGTCACATGGAGGGGGGCGCTGTAGGTTTGACCTTCCCGCTGGCAATCAAGCACCGAGACCTTGGGCTCGCCGATTTCGTAATGACTAAAGTCGAGGACCGCCTTGTCGTCATAGCTTCTGATGGGAAAGACCTCGGTGAAAACGGCTTGAAGTCCGGTGTTTTTCCGTTTCGACGCGGGCACCCCCTGTTGGAGGAAATCGACGTAAGAATCGAGCTGTACCTCGATCAAATTCGGGGGGTCAATCGCTTCCTTGAGTTTTCCGAAGTAGAGGCGCTCAGTTTTCATCAGGTATGTGGGGTGGAGGTGCAGGATTAAACAATCAAAGATGCTTCAGCCCAAAATTGGGGCCGAGCGAGGGGCGTGGAGGCGAGCAAGGAGCGTTTCGGCTTTTCCGCTTTTCCGCTTTTCCGCTTTTCGGCTTTTCGGGCAAAATCCGATTCGGGTAAATTCGGGTAAACCACTGGGCTGAAACGTGGTGGGCGAGGGAGGCGGACACGCAGAAATAGGTTCTCGACCGTTGGATAAACCAACAGGATCGAAAATAAGGAAACGGGCGTGTGACGGGCGGGCGGCGGGCTCCAAGGCAAAAGGGATGACAATATGGGGAGACAAAAAGCGCACGGCAAGCGATTTTTGCTTGCCGTGCGATAAATTTTGTTTCGCGCGAGGGCGAACGACGAACCGTTATTTGATTTCCACCTTGGCCCCAGAAGCCTCGATCTTTTTCTTGATCTCCTCGGCTTCTTCCTTGGTGACCCCCTCTTTGAGGGCCTTGGGGGCTCCTTCGACAAGGGCTTTGGCGTCGGCCAGACCGAGGCCTGGGATAGCTGCGCGCACTTCCTTAATGACCGAGATTTTGTTGCCCCCGATTTCAGTGAGGACCACGTCAAACGAGGTTTTCTCTTCTTCGGGAGCAGCATCTCCGCCACCAGCGGGAGCTGCCGCAACGGCCACGGGAGCCGCTGCGCTGACGCCCCACTTCTCTTCTAGCGCCTTCACGAGGTCGGCGATTTCCAGAACGGTCAGGCCGCTCAGTTGTTCTACAATATTTGCTGTGTCTGCCATGTTGGGTAGTGCTGAGCATTCCTTTCCGAGGTTGCCCACCGGGCATCCATCGGAAATTTCTATTCAGCTTTTTATGGTATCGTCGCGCTCCGAAGCCTCAGAGCATTTCAGTTCTGACAGCCGTCAGACCCGACGAGGAACCAGGTTGTTTTTTTGGGTTTGCGCTCAGCGCGGCTTCTGTCGCTTTGCGAAAGGATTGGGATAAATGGGTTGAAGGAGATTTCGAAACGGGGTGGGAAGGAGGGTCTGGCGAGCTTGAGAAAGATTCGGAGAAGGCACAGATCAAGCAGCCGCTGCGGCTTCCGCAGGCATCCCGCCATCTTGGGCATCCAATTTGGCCTGGAGCACCCGGGCCAAACTCGCTCCAGGTTCGTTGAGCACCCGAACCAGACTCGTGGCCGGGGTTTGCAACAATCCAAGCAATTGAGCGCGAAGCACATCCCGAGGGGGAAGATTGGCCAGGCTCTCCACCTGCTCGGCGCTTAACAAACCGTTGTCGAGGACCCCCGCTTTGACTGCGGTTTTCTTAAATTCCTTGGCGAAAGCTTTCAGCACCTTGGCGGCCGCACAAACATCACTTTCCCCGAGCACAATCGCGGTCTGCCCCTCTAAGGAAGCACCCAAATCCGGATAGCCGAGGTCGGTCGTCGCGCGACGCAGGAACGTATTTTTGACCACACGACATTCGGCGTGGGCATCGGCGAGTCGATTCCGGAGCTCGGCAAATTCCGCTACCTTTAATCCGCTGAAATCGGTCACCAAAAGGAAGGGCGAAGCATTGAGCTTGGCCTGCAATTCATCAACAATCGTAGCTTTTTCTGGGCGCATGATAGGTTTCTCAGGTTCAGTTGCGCAGGAAAGGGGCGACATCCACACGGAGGCCGGGGCTCATCGTTGCCGCGAGAGTCACCCGCTCGATAAAGCGTCCTTTGGCCGCCGAAGGACGGGCCTTTAGCACCGCGTCGATCGCCGCTACGCTGTTGTCTACCAACTGTTCGGGCGAAAAGGAAAATTTGCCGACGGAGACCGCCACGTTGGCGTTTTTGTCGAGTTTGAACTCCACCCGACCGGCTTTCACGGCCTTGATCGCGGCGGCGACATCGTCGGTCACCGTGCCTGTCTTTGGGTTAGGCATCAGCCCGCGTGGCCCAAGCACTTTTCCGAGCTTCCGAACCTCGGCCATGGCAGCCGGTGTGGCGACAGCAACATCGAACTCTTGAAACCCTTCCTGACATTTTTTGATGAGAACCTCAAATCCCACATGGTCAGCCCCGGCTTCCCGGGCGGCTTCGGCTGCGACGCCTTGAGCGAATACCAACACCCTCACCTGCTTGCCACTGCCATGCGGGAGGGGGCAGGTACCACGCACCATTTGATCGGACTGGCGAGGATCGACACCGAGCCGGAAAGAAAGCGTGACCGTCTGATCGAAACGGGGAGCCGGTAGGGTTTTCAAAAGCCCAATGGCTTCTGGAAGAGGGTAATCCTGTTTGCCATCCACTTTTTCAGCGGCGGCACGATAACGTTTGCTGGGTAATTTTTTCATAAGCAAGCAGTCCGAACGAAACTCGTGGCGAGTTCTCCTGCAAAAATCTCTCCTTCCAACACCAGGACCGGAGAAAAGAGGCGCAAAAGTGCCGAGGATGTCCATGCGTGTCAAGGGACAATGCGCCTTTCCTTAAAAAAATATCCCAAGCCAGGATCGGCAAGTGTCAGGCTCGTGATTCCGCCTCAATCGCCTTGATCCGCGCTTCCACATCCGGCACGAGGCTATCGCAAAAGGTCTTTTCCA
>CAZSPO010000031.1:0-3784 GCA_964608775.1 uncultured Chthoniobacterales bacterium
TGCCATGAAAAAAACCGGTCCACCGACCCTCCCGCTGTTCGGTCGGATAACCGCGAGCGCGGAAAAATTGGATGACGGATTCGTGCAATGCGGCTCCGTCCGCCCCGGGACGCATTCCTTTGAACGCCAGCTTTTGCGCGGTTCCTACTGCGGCCCAAAGGGCCCGTTGAGCATCGGTGGCCCGACCTTTGAGGACCGTGCGGGTGAGGTCGCCGAAATACCCGGTGGCGGCGTCTCGCGGAAAACAGTCGAGGATGATCAGTTCCCCTGCTCGAAGGGGACCGTGGCCCCGTTCATGCGGATCGCAGGCTTGTTCGCCCCCGGCGACGATCGTGTGGGCCGGTTGGCCACCGAGCTGGAGGCAGACCGTTTCGATTTCTGCCCGCAACCGTTCGGAGGTCAATGGCTTGCCTTGCCAGCGGAGCAGACGCCCCCGACCGATGGAGGCTTCGCGAAGGATGGCAAAGCCGCGGCGCAACCCTTCGGCCGTGCGGTCGAGGGCATGGCGGATGGCGCGTTGTTCGGACGGGGATTTGGTTTCCCGATCAGGGAAGAAGAAGCCGGTTACGGGGGTGAGGGTGATCCCGCCTTCTTCCAACGACCGGGCGAGACCGAGGGGAAAGGCAGCCGGTACTTGAACGCGGCGGACCCGTTCTTTCCGGAGGAAAGCGAGGACCACTTCATGGTAGGGAGGGCGTTGGCCGTTGGCGGCCGTTCTTAGCGGTTCTTCGTATTGAGAGTAAGGGAGGCACCGATCAGCGCGGGCGACGGACCGGCCGCGATCGATTTCCAGATCGGAAAGAAGCAGGGTGGTGCGACCCGATTTTTCAAGGTAAACAAAAGGATCGGGTGCGAAAAAACCGGTGGCATAGAGGAGGTCGGCCGAGGACTCCGAGTCAGCGATAATCAGGCGAGCAGGGGGCCGGCGGCGGGTAGGGGGCATGGGTCAGATGGAATAAGCGATGGGGGAGGGCGTGCTGCGATGGACCCGGACCGCCACGGCGTCCACGTCGGGTAGGATGAATTTTTCGATCAAAACGGAGACGGCGAGGAGGGGGTGACGGGCGAGAAGGGTTTCGGCGACATCGTGGGCGAGGGTTTCGATGAGATGCCTGGGGTGTTCGGCCGCGAGTGCCCGGACTTCTTCCGTGACAATCGCATAATCGATGGTGCGGGCCAGGTCGTCTTGGAGATCACGGAAATCGACGCGTGGGGTGAGGACGAGGGAGATGCGGAGGTATTGGGGGTTGGCGCGTTCTTCGTCGGGAACCCCGATGTAGGCTTCGGCGCTGATTCCTTGGATTTCGATGGTGTCAGGCATGAGCGGGTGATGGGCGGACGGCTTCGAGCAGGACGCGAGTGGGCCGGTTGAGGTCGAGGGCGAGGGCCGCTTCGAGAGAGAGCCATTGCCAGGCCTCGGCTTCGTCGTTGAGTGTCACCACGGTGTCGTCGGTGCGGGCGACGTAATTGAGCAGGACAAAATGAGCCGGGCGCATGAATTCTTCGGAATCGATACAATCCTGTGCCAGGACAAAACGGATGGCATGAATGGGCAGGCCGGTTTCCTCCACAATTTCGCGGCGCAGAGCATCCTCGGCGGTTTCGCCCCGTTTAATTTTGCCGCCGGGAATACCCCAGCGGTCGCTCCATTTATGCGTGCGCACCATGAGGACACGATCTTGGGGATCGAAGACCAGCGCTCCCACCGTGGCGAGAGGCAGGCTGTCGATGGGCGAAAGCTGGGTAAGCAACCGTTGAAGATGGCCGAGGTGTTCCACCAACAAATGAGGGTGCGCAGCCAGCAGGCGGTCCGGCGGTTCAAACCCAGTGGCAACCGCCACGGTCATGACCCCGCCGTGATGCCCGGTTTCGATATCGTGGGTCATGTCGCCGACGAACATTGTCTCGGTCGGCTCCAACTGGTGGTGGGCGAGGATCTCCCCGATTTTCGACCGTTTGTCGAGCACCTGGACATAGGCTTTTTCGAAGAATCCAGCAAAGCCGAGTCGCTGCGATTGTTGCTCCCAATGTTTGGCGTGAATGCTGCTAAGAAGGAAAAGTCGGCGTCCTGTGGAGCGGGCGAAGGCGAGAAAAGCCCCAGCATGCGGCAGCGGTTCCACCCGGTCTTGAATGGGATCGAAATAGGCATGGTATTTCCGCTCGATCACCTCTAAAGGAAGATCGGGATAGCGTTCGGCATACCAGCGATCAAACGGCAGCGAAAAGCTTCGGCCAAACTCTTCGCGCGACAGGGCGGGATGGCCGTGTTCGACGAAAATCCGATTCATGGCTTCCAGCACAGGCGGTAAATCATCCACCAGCGTGCCGGACCAATCGAAGATCATGTTGCGAATCATGACGGGAAAATGGCGAGGGGCGGCTCGTCCGAAAAGAGGAGAGAGAGAGGCGTCTTTAACCGCGATGAATCAGTCCGATAATCCCCTTTCCTGATCCAGACTGACCGGGTGCGGAACGCATGCAGCTTTTTTGGGCTCAATGATGATGCAAAATCGGGTGCCGCCGGGGGGTTAGCCGGCGGTGAAGCGAACCGCGCGGAGGCGGATTTTGGGAAAACGGGAGCGGAGTTCGGTGAGAATACGGGATTTCCAGACGCGGTCGAGTTCATAAAGGACTCCGGGTTGGCTGACCTGCACGGTCAGGGTGCTATCGCGGAAGCGACCGGGGGTGGAATGATCGGCGAGAAAATCGCCAACGATGGACCGCCACGCGGCTTGGAGGGCCGCTTCATCGATCATGTCGAGAGCGGCATATTTTTGAACGATTGCTCGCAACGGATCACCGACCCGCACCAACGGTCTAGGGGGGAGCGGTTCGCGGTAACCTCGCCATTCGGCCAGGACTTGAGAGCGCAGCCGAGTGTCCATCGGCAGAAGGAAGAAGGGACAGAAACCTGTGAAAGGCCGGGCGGAAGCCAGGGTAAATTACTCCCCGTCGCTGCCGATGGCTTCGACTGGGCAACCTTCCATCGCTTCGCGACAAAGGGCCTCTTCTTCTTCGTTCTCTGGCTGTTTATAGACGAAAGAATGACCGCCATCATCGTTACGAGTGAAATTGGCGGGCGCTGTTTCACGGCAGAGATCACAATCGATGCATTGGTCATCAACGTAAAATTTGCCGTTTATATTGTCAGAGTAACGATTTTCGAGATCAGCCATAGAACCTAGAGTCAGTTGCGGGTTTAAACGGGCAAAAACTAGGGCATCATTTTGCGAATGCAACGATTTTTCCTGCCACGATTTCTTCAGGAGTCAGCCCACTTTGTTGGCTCCCTCAATTTCCCGCACCCAGGCTTCTTCCTCTTCGGGGCTGGGATTGAAAAGAATAGCCGCCTTGGGTGTGTCGCCATGTCGGCGGATCAGGGAAAAGGCACCTTTAGCCATCTCCCCCTGCCGCTCGATGCGAGTGGTGGGCCGGTCGGGGTCGCCCACAAAGACAATGCGATGGTCGAGCAGTTCCGAATCGTATCGGGGCACGTAATAAAAGCGGGTTCGTTTCCTCCCGGTCATGTTGGCTCCCGCCACCAAGCCCATGGCCCGGGCGCAGTTTTCATGCGTCCACCGCCGACTGCCGCCGAAAAGTTTGTCCGGGAACGCGGCAATATCGCCCACGGCGAAGATCCCTTTTTCTTCGGTTTCGAGGGTTTCGCTGACGGCGGTCACCCCGTGCATGCTGAGGGGGGTGCCAGGGATGAGTTGCAGGTTTGGTTCGGCTCCGAGGGCGACAATCGCGGCATCGGCGGCGATGCGCATGCCGCTTTTTGTTT
>CAZSPO010000031.1:3794-7794 GCA_964608775.1 uncultured Chthoniobacterales bacterium
AAGGATGGTCTTGCCTTCGAAACCGTTCAGGCTCTCGCGGGTAAAGATTTCCACTCCATGCGTTGTGAGCAGATTGGTGATCCAGGCGCTGGTCTCGGCGTCCAGCCAGTTGGACCAGGGAGCGGCTTCTGTCATGACGAGGCGGACTTTGATTTTTCGTTTGGCGAGGGCAGCAGCGCTCTCAAGGGCGATCAGGCCCCCGCCGAAGATGACGACTGACGATTTTGGGGTGAGCGTTTCGCGGAGGGCCATGGCGTCGCGTAGGGCGCGCAGATAAAAGACATTGCCAAGCGTGTGACCGGCGACTTGGGGTCGGATCGCTCGACTGCCGGTCGCCAGGCAAGCTTTACGAAATTCGATTGCCTGGCCGGTGCCTAACACCGCCACCCTGCGTTCCAAATTAAAAGCCGTCACCATCGTGCTCAGGCGCAGATCGATGTGATGCTTGGCATACCACTCCTCCGGATAAATGCGCAGCCGGGTCGGATCGCCCTTCACGTCCGACAAAAACGATTTGGAGAGGGGCGGTCGGTGATACGGGAGGTCTGGGTCGGCGCTCACCAGGAGAATGCGTCCTTTGGCATCATATTCTCGAATTCCTTCGCAGACGCTCACGCCACCCATCCCGGCACCGATTACAACATATTCATAGGAGATCATCGGCATGGCTTAAAATTTCATTCGGAGGGAATCTACCAAATCCGAAGCGGTTGGACACGATAAATCTCGATTTCCCCTCCTTCGACGGGAGCCACCCGGGAAATGACAACGGGCAGGGGATTGGCCCGGGCTCGAAAATCCCCCGTTTTTTATTCGGTTACCCGAGCGGGCGCAGGATGCCAAGCCGATGATTCCTCATTCAGAAACGCCTGGGATTTTGGATGTTGGAATGTGGATTCTCTTTGCCACCCCCGCTACCCCTCGGTATCGTTTTCCAATGGCCAGGCGTCATCGCAGGCAATCGCTTCCCCTCGGCAAGTTTCTCTCGGCTGGCTTGGTGCTTTTGTTCCTGGCCTTTGGGGGGTATTTACTCCAGCAGCGCACAGGCGATCCTTTCCGCGCCATGCAACCGCTGGAGGCTTCGGTTTATTTAGACAATGCCAACAGCCTGCGGGGCAACCGGTATCGGATGACCGGCTCGATTGAAAATGCGCTGGCTTGGTCGGCTGATCAGGGACGGCTGTTTTCCGTTCGGCTTGAGCAACGCGACGACCCGATGATCGGGGTGATTGTCCCCGCTGAATTAGGACATGTGAATATCCAAAAAGGCCAGCGCTTTGACTTCCATGTGGAAGTCGGTGAGCGGGGGCTGCTTTATGTCCGGGAGATGCGTAAATCATGAAGCTTCTATCCGTCATCCTGCTTGCTGTCGGGGCATTGGTCAGCCAGGGGGCCAACGCTCAGGAAGCTCCCTCACCCCCTGCGCCCGCACCCGCTGCACCTCCGACTTCTCCGGCTCCGGCCACAGCCAACGTGAGTGCCCCCCAGCTTGGAAGCCCCCAGACCCCCTTGGATCCCCAGTCGATCTTCTCGATTCTGCCTCAATTCGATCCGGGAACAGAAATGGTCTCTTGGAACGGCAATTCGTGGAACGTTCTCAACAACCGGTTGTTTGAGGCGCGCTTTGAAAAATATCTGAACGCCCCGCCCGTCCCCGTGGAAGAGGATCAAGCCTACCAAACGATTCTCGATCAAATCGAGACCCTCCTCGCGCCGGGAAGCGCCACGTCCGCCTCGGTCGATCAGGCTTTTGCTCTTCTCCCGCGGGCTTCCGATTTCGATATCGACGGTCGGCTTTGCGACGCGGTGAGCTCAGCCGTCTATAATGTCTGGTTGGCCCGCCGCGAAGATCAGCGGATTTCCAAAGCCATCCAAACCCTCGAAGAAGAACGCCGTCGCCACGAATGGAACCTCCAAGTCACGGGCGGCAAAAGTAACTTGGAACAGGCCGGTGCCTCCACTAACCGGGGAAGGAGCCGTCAACGATCCACCCAACAAACCTCGACCGACGGGGAATCAACGACGGATTCCAGCGACACCACCCTGACCACCGTCCCCGGTGTTGACGGCCAGAGTATCAGCCAAGAATCGGTCCGGCGTCTCCCCCATGTGACCCGGATCGCGGAAGTCAATGCCGCCCTGCTCAAGGCCCGTGCCCGCCAAGAATTGCCAATCCTGGATGCCCGGATTCGGTATCAATCCCTGATGGTCCATCTCTTCTTCCAACGCCGCTTTGATCATGTGATCATCGCGAGTCAATTTTATAAACACATTTTCGGCACCGGGGAAGAGAAGCTCGAACTGCGGGGAGAAGCCGAGCGCCTTTTCACCGGTAGCACCGGCTTGCCCCCAACCGTTTCCGTGCTCGAATCGCTCGCTTACGAACTGATCGGGGATGCTGATGAAGGGGTGGAAGCCTTCGAATTTCTCTTGTCAGAAGGCGAATTGGCGAGCGCCAGCAAACGGCTCTCCGAAGCGTTCATGATCGGTGAATATCTCGCCCCCCTCCGCCGTTTGCCCCGAGAAGAAAAACGACGCGTCCTCGATTTCATGCGGAAATCCAACCAACTTATCTCCGCCATCAGCGTGAAGGACTACACGCTCGCCGACGAATTGATCACTAAATTGGAGGAAATGGCCGCTGACTTCGACAGTTCCAAACCGAAAGCCGCCGTCGAAACCGCCCGCACTCTGGCCACCATGCATCTTGCCAAGGCGAAAAATGCCGCCGTTTCCGGGAATCACGAAACCTTGGAAACCGAACTCGTCGCCGCCACAGAAATCTGGCCGCGAAACCCCGCCTTGCAAGAAGTCGCCTCTCTGCTCTTCCGCCAGGGCGATGTCCAACAGCGAGCGCTGGTCGATCTGGACCAACTCTTGAGCCAGAAAAATTACCGTCAAATCTTTGATGATCGTTCTCGTTACATTGCCGCCGTCTCCCTTTTCCCCGATCGCCAGGAGGCCTTGGAAGCCGCGCTCACGAAAGTCCAAAAGGCTGACACGGTGATTGCGCAGGCCCAGGAAATCGCCAAACGAGGTGACGCCGCCGGGGCGTGGGAAAGCATCGAACGGGTTTATCGTGAGGTCCCGGACGATTCTCGATTGAATGAAACCCGCGCAAACCTGACCACCGAAGCCGCCGATTTCGTCCGCGCCCTCCGGACTGCTGAGGAGATGGAGCAACGCGATCAAACCGGCTCCAGCCTGGCCTGGTATCTTGAGGCCCTTGATCTCTATCCGAATAGCGACTATGCCCGCGAGGGAATCGATCGGATTGTTGGCACGATTTTCCCTGTGGCCAACGCCCCGGTCTCACGCGAGGAATCCACCGAGACGGCTGCTCCGACCCGGGCCGCCGCCTCCCTCGGCCCATGAACGGTCTGCCTTCTCAGCTCGTGGCCTCCTTGCTTCTGGCTGTTGGGCTGGTTGGCTGCTCCAGTATCGACTCCCGGATCGCGGCGGAACCGCACCGATTTGCTAACCTGAGCTCGGAGGATCAAGGGCTCGTGCGAGCCGGGCAGATCCGTGAGGGCATGACGTCTGACGCCGTCTTCTTCGCTTGGGGCCGTCCCGACCGCCGGGTGATGCAGAGCCGTGAAGGCCGCGAAACCGAGCTCTGGCTCTATCTGGTGCCTCACACCCGAGTCCTGCCAGTGAGTGCTTTCAGCTCGGTTTACACCCGGGGGCCTCGGGGCGGGTTCCCGGCGGAATACCCTCTCTTTGAACCGGTCTATCTCACCGAGTCCATTCCCGGTCGGACGGCTGAGTTCTCTCGCGGTCGAGTCATCGCCTGGGCCTTGGTCGAGCCAGGCGGAAGCTCACCCTGGGCCGAAGAAAAACCTTCGCCTGCCGAATAGCCACCTCCCACGCCGTGAATGAGGGGAATCCTGCGGGTCGTATGCCAGGGTGGTGGCCTCCTGCACCCGCACAAGGTCGCCTGGTGCCGCCCGGACGGTTTCGACGATTTCCTCGATGGATTGTTCGAACGCATGGGCATCGC
>CAZSPO010000031.1:7804-15449 GCA_964608775.1 uncultured Chthoniobacterales bacterium
CGGCTTGGTCATAGAAAAGAATCGATCGGGGCTGTATCGCTGGGCATCCGCCAATCACTGCGGGGGGAAAGGGCGACGGAGCCGACTTTTGGGCCGTCTGGGAGGCTGTTTCGCTTGAATTGGCTGGCTGCAAACCGGCGGCGGAACTCCGCCAGCCAGCGCTGGATTGTCTCGTCATCATAGCGCCCCTCGAAAGCAATGGCGGCAAGGGCGGCAATTTTGTTCCAGGCGAATCCATGGCGGACGAAGTGAAACAGGAAGAAATCGTGGAGTTCATACGGGCCGATGGCGGCTTCGGTCTCCTGGACAAGCGTGCCGTCGGCAGCGGGGGGGAGCAGTTCCGGGCTGACGGGGGTCGCGCAGATATCATGAAGCACGGCGGCGGTTTCATCGGCAAACCGTTCCTCGGCACACCACGCGACCAGATATCGGACGAGGGTCTTGGGCACGCCGCTGTTGACGTGATACATCGACATGTGGTCGCCGTTGAAGGTGCACCACCCGAGGGCGGATTCGGAAAGGTCGCCGGTGCCAACGACCAGGCCGCCGATTTGATTGGCGACATCCATCAGGATTTGGGTCCGCTCCCGTGCCTGGCTATTTTCAAAGGTGATATCATGGCGACCGGGGTCGTGACCGATGTCTTCGAAATGACGGAGCACCGCTGGGCCGATCGGGATTTCCCGAAAATCGGTGCCGAGCAGGGCGGCCAATCGGGAAGCGTTATGGCGGGTCCGATCGGAGGTGCCGAGTCCCGGCATGGTCAGAGCCAGAATCCCTTCCCGCGAAATCCCCATGGCGTCGAAGGCGGCGAGGCAGACGAGCAGGGCGAGGGTGGAATCGAGGCCGCCCGACAGGCCGATCACCACGCGGGTGAGGCCGGTGTGGCGGAGCCGCTTTTCGAGCCCGGTAGATTGAATGGCAAAGATTTCCCGGCAATGCGCGGTGCGGGCAGCGGGATCGGCTGGGACGAACGGGCGGGGATCGATCGGGCGTCGAAGCGGGCCACTTATCAGCCGCGACGAGGCCCCCTCAGGCAGGGGAATCCGGCGGAAAGGGCGGGAGGAGCGTCCGCCGAGGTAGCTGGCGTTGCGCATCCGTTCAAGGGCCAACCGGTCGCAATCAACATCCGCAATGGCGAAAGTGGAGGCGAAGGAAAAGCGGTCGGTTTCGGCGAGGAGGACCCCGTTTTCCATGATGAAAGAGGCGCCACTGAAAACGACATCGGCGGTCGATTCCCCCGGACCGGCTCCAGCGTAAGCGTAGGCGGCGAGGCAGCGGGCGGACTGCATGCGAACGAGATCGCGGCGGTAATCGGCTTTGCCGAGGAGTTCGACGCTGGCGGAGGGGTTGAGGAGCAAGAGGGCTCCGGCGAGGGCCATGTCACCACTCGGAGGATTGGCGGTCCAGAGATCTTCGCAGAGTTCCACGCCGAAAAGGTAGGTGGGAGGGGTCGGCAGCGAGAAGAGAAGATCGACGCCGCAGGGGATGCGGCGGTTTTCCCACAGGCATTCTGGGGAGAGGGTGGCGTCACCGGGGCTGAACCAACGTTTTTCGTAATATTCCTGGGTATTGGGGAGCGATTGTTTCGGGACGAGCCCCGCGAGACCCCCGGGGCCAATCACGGCGGCCATATTGTAGAGACGCCCATCCATTTCCCAAGGCAAGCCGCAGATGACCGTAAGGGCACGTTCGGCAGCAGCCTTTTCCAGGGTGCGCAGGCCGGTGCGAGCCGCATCAAGCAGGGCGCGGCGGGGGAAGAGATCGCCGCAGGTATAACCGGTGAGCCCGAGTTCGGGAAATAACACCAGCTCCACCCCGGCCTGCTTCGCGTGGTCGAGGAGGGCGACCATGGCGGTCGTGTTGCCGGAGACATCGGCGACACGCAAGGCGGGAGCGCTCACGGCGATGCGCCGGAAGCCAAGCTCAGAAAATGGGGTGTCGCGCAGCAGCGTGTTCATGGAAAGAGCTCAATCTGGCCGAGACGAGGAGGAGGGGCAAGCCAATCGCTTGGGGGTGAGCGCATCGCCTCAGGAGATCGTCGATGGGAGGGGGTGAAACGGGTTGCGCAGCGGGGTTGCGCTTGGTTGAGTGCCCTGGTTTCATTCACTTGATGGCTGCCATTCTTCACGTCATTCCCGGCACAGGCGAACCTTTCGATCTCGAAATCGCCAATACGGCCACCATTGGACGGACTTCGGAGAATGTGCTTGCGTTCCCCGCCAGCGCCCATGTTTCCCGCCAACATGCGGTGGTTCGATGTCATGATGGCACCCACTATCAAATCACCGATCTCGGCAGTCGCAACGGCACCTTCGTTAACGGCCAGCAGGTGGTTCTGCCGACTCCATTGCCGGATGGTTCGCGGATTCGGATTGCGGACAATGAAATCGTCTTCCGCCCGGTCGAGGAGACTGCGGCGGAGCACGAGACGGAAGTAACCATAGCCATGACCATGGAACAGGCGGCCAACCGGATGTTGACCGCCGCGATTTTGGTTTGTGATGTCCGGGGATTTTCCACGTTCAGCGAACAATTGCCCCCAACCAAGGTCGCCCATTTCATCGGGCAATGGTTCCGACAAGCCGGCGATCTCATTCATCAAACCGGCGGCGTGGTGGATAAATTTATCGGGGACGCCGTTCTCGCTTACTGGGCGGAATTCCCGGGCCAACCAGACGTATGCGAATCGGCGCTGACTTCGGCCGTGAACATGCTGGGGCAGGCCGAACGATTGGCCTGGCCCGAACTTGACGCCCCCATGCAGGTCGGAATTGCTTTGCATTACGGTCGGGTGACTTCCGGCAACATCGGCCTCGTCGCCCAGCGTGACGCCACGATCATGGGGGACACTGTCAATACCGCCTTTCGCCTTGAATCCGTGATGAAAGAACTCGGCCAGGCCATCCTCTGCTCGGAAGCTTTCGTCGAACCGTTTTCGGACCGATCCTCTTTCGTTGATCTTGGGGAAAAACGCTTGAAAGGCAAAAGCCAGCTCGTTCGCGTCTTCGGTCGGCGCTGACCGGTTTAATCGAAGAGCCCGAAATTTCGGCCGGGATGTTCCGTTCGGAAGACCGCCAACCCGTCCGGGCCGTGCACGGTATAAACGGAACGCCCGTCCGGCCCTCCAAAGGCCACGTTGGTGGTGCTGCTGTAGGGGAGCTCGACGTTGCGCTCCAATTTCCCGTCCGGCCCGAAAATGTGAATGACGGCAGGTGCCCGAACCACCTTGCCATCTACTCGCTGCCTGGCTCCTGCCCGAGTCATGAAAAGCCTCCCCGTTTGGTCGAATCGCATGCCGTCCATGAAGCTAAATTTCGATTTGTCATTCGGAATTGCCAGGCGAAGGCCCGTCACTTTTTCCAGCTGATTATCCGTTCCGAAAGTAAATGCCCCTTGTTGCGTGTAGAGTCGAGTTTCATCCGGGTGCAACTCCAAGCCGTTGGCGAAGGTGCCCCCGATCTTCTTCCCTTCCACCTCCCCCGCTTCATTTTTCGATAACTGCCAAATCGCAGCCGGGGGCAGGCTGACATAAAGAGTTCCATCCTTCGCGATGGCCACATCGTTCGGGCGGTCGGACTCCGGCGGGAAGGTATAATAGACGGTCACTTCGCCGCTCTCCAGATTGACTTCCCCGATTCGTTTCCCAACGGAATCCGCCCCGAGTAGCGTGCCCCATGGAGTCAGGCGCAACCCGTTGAACCGCATGCCTTCCGGCAGTTCCACCAATACTTCGGCTTGGTCTGCCCCGGCCCGCAAGATTCCGATGCTGCCCCGAATGGTCTTGTCGAAGAGCGAACCGTCCTTCGCGGTGAGGCTGCAAAAGTAGAGATTGCCAGCCGTATCAGCCACCGGGCCTTCGGTAGCGGAAATCGAGCCACCGACCGGTTGTGATTCATAAAGGATTTCCTCGGCGGAAAGCGGGAGGGCCAAAGCGGTCAGAGAGATGAGGAGGGAACAAAATCGTGTCATTCCAAAAGCTGAATGATTTGGAAGAGAGAGGGCAAGCGTTAATCCATCCGGCTCTGCCCCCCTTGTTTCATCAAAACAGAACGCGTTTTAAGAAACAGGGGGAGTATGGCCCGTTAGGGTGAGAAAGCCCTGGGCTTTCCGCACTTGCCCTCTCCAAAAAGTTCGTTAGCCTCCCTGCCCATGTCCCCACGCCCCAATATCCTCTTTATCATGTGCGACGATCATGCGGCCCAAGCCATCAGCGCCTATGGCAGCCAAATCAATCGCACGCCAAACATCGACCGGATCGCCGAGGGAGGGATACGGTTTGATCATTGCTATGTCACCAACTCCATTTGCACTCCCTCCCGGGCTGCGATTCTGACCGGCACTCACAATCATATTAACCGGGTGACCACCCTCGCCACTCATCTCGACAACCGGATGCCTAATGTGGCCAAGCATTTGCAGCATGCTGGTTATCAAACGGCCGTTATCGGAAAATGGCATCTCGGCGAGGGACCTCGGCATTGCCCGACGGGGTTCGATTTCTGGTCGGTGGTCCCCGGGCAGGGTGATTACTATGATCCTACCTTTATCGAAATGGGCACCAACATCCGGGAGGAGGGATATGTCACGGATATTACCACGGATAAATGCCTCGATTGGTTAGGTGGACGGGACAAAGAGAAGCCTTTTTTCCTCATGTGCCATCACAAAGCGCCGCACCGCCCTTGGTATCCGAAGGAAGAACACCGGAGTCTTTACACTGACCCCATCCCCGTGCCCGAGACCTATGATGATGATTATTCTCAGCGCGCTCGCGCCGCCGCTGCCGCGAAAATGCGAATCGACCGGGACATGACCTACGACGACCTCGACCTGGTCCAACCTGTCCATGTTCGCACCGATCGGCTGGGTTCTCACCAGCGGATGGTGCCCGACCCGGAGCAACTCGATGGGTTCGAACTCCGCTGCCGGGTGACCGGAGAACGCTTTACCTTTCGCACCCACGACGAATTGCGCCGGTTTAAATATCAACGTTATATGCAGAAATATCTGCAGACGGTGCATTGTGTGGATGAGAATGTGGGTCGCCTCCTTGATTACTTGGAAGCGGAGGGAATCGCGGAGAATACCTTGGTGATTTACACTTCCGACCAAGGGTTCTACCTCGGAGAACATGGATGGTTCGATAAGCGTTTTATTTACGAAGAAAGCTTCCAAATGCCTTTCCTCGTCAGATTCCCGAAGGAAACCGCTCCGGGAACGGTCAATTCTGATATGGTGAGTAATGTTGATTTCGCTCAGACATTCCTCGACGTCGCCGGTGTGTCGGCCCCGAACTACATGCAGGGCCGCAGCATTCGGCCTCTGCTCCAGGGGCGGACTCCCGAGGATTGGACCGACCTGGCTTACCATCGGTATTGGATGAACCAGGATAGTATCCACAACGCCTACGCCCATTACGGAATCCGAACGCACGATTACAAGCTGATCTATTGGTATAACACCGATCTTGATGAGCCCGGCGCGACTCCTGGCACCGATCGGCCTGAATGGGAATTGTTCGATCTGAAAAAGGATCCCCGCGAAATGGCTAATGTCTATCATGACCCGGCTTATGCGGGGGTGGTGAAAACCATGACGGCCAAGCTCGAGGCAGAAATGCTCCGGATCGGCGATGTTCCCTGTCATTGAGTCGGGGCAAGGAATTTTTTGCAAGGTCGCTCGGGACGTGAGAGAGAAAGGTTATGCCCGCAGTGGTGCAACGTCGGAACGGTTTTACTCTCCTTGAAGTGATTCTGGCGATGGCTCTCATCGTGATGATGATGGCTATTGGATGGCCTGCGCTTCAGGGGTTCGGAGAGGAGAAGAAGTTGCAGGCCAGCTTTACCTCGGTGGCGGAAGAGATCGAGGCGGGGCTCCAAGTGGCTCGCGAGACAGGAAGCGATCATTGGTTGCATTTGCACGACGGATTCCTGTTAGTGACCGATGCTCCTTGGTGGCCCGAAGATGCCGTCGGCGATGGGGCCACGGGGGAGCTGCTGCTGCTCGGTCGGGAAGCGGCAGCTGGGCCGGTGCGGCTCTGGGCGTCCGGGCATGCTGAACCGTTCCGCCTCGAGTGGCGAGGGCCCGGGGGGCGCTGGGTGGCCGGCATGGGGCCGCTCGATCAGCGACTGCGGATTGACGAATGGGAGGTGGGAGGGTGAGAGCACGCCGCTCGGATCGGGGGATTGTTTTGTTCGAGGTGCTGGTCGCCGTGCTTCTCTTCGCCCTCGGCTGCTTGGCGATGGCCAAAACCATGGAAACCATCCTGCACGCGGAAGGGGTGGTGCGAGATCAGGAAGGGTTGGCCCGGCTTGTAGACAGTGAAATGAAGGCGTTGCTCGAAAATCCAACTAACCCAGCCGAATCTCTCGAACGCACCGAACGAATCGCTGGACGAGAGGTGGTGCTGAGTCAGAGGGCCGAGCCGCTCGTGCTAGAACGGGAAGACCACGAAAGTGTGCGCCTGTGGAAAATTACCGTGCGCGCGGAAGCGGCAGGTCGACAGGAGCAACTCACTTTTTGGAAGCAGCCGAATGAGTGAAACGTCCTCCAAGCGGCGCCAGGGGTTTACCCTTCTGGAAGTGATGATCAGTATGGCGATCCTGCTGCTGTTCGCCCTGGGCGCGATGCAGTTGGTCCGACAACAGGCCGAGGTGGCTGCGATCTATACCGGGAGCCGCAAGACAGGCGAGGAGGTTGAGAGTTTTTTCCAACTGTTGGACCACACCCTCTCACGGATTCATCAACAGCCCGCCGGGGCGTTTTTGGGGACGGCCACCGCCCTGGAAGGGGCTCCTTCGGATACGTTGGAGTTTCTTCTGAACAGCGGTCCGCTCCTCGGCTTCGATAATGGTTTTGAACTGCGCGCACTCCGGTTGCGGGTGGAGGCGGAGGGGGAGAGTCTCGCTTTGGTGCGTGAATCCTGGGTGCCAGGCCAACTGGGTGGCCCGGACCAGGTGCGGGAGGTGCTCTCCCAGGTCATCACTGGGTTCGATGTCCGCTATTACGATCCGCGGGTCAATAGTTGGGTGGAAAATTGGGTCGATCGCAGCCGTCCACCCGCCTTGGTCCGGGTCGAGGTGAGGGCAGGGGAAACGGGCGAACGCTGGGTGCGCACCTTCCAGCTTCCCCGCATGGCCTACGGCAGGGAAGGGGAAGGATGAACCGCTTCTCCTCCAACGTTTCTCCCCAAGCCTCCCTCCGCCGCCGGGGGAGCGCCATCCTGCTGGCCCTCTGGGCGATCCTTGTGATGACGGGCATCCTCTTCCTTGTCGCCCGCGAATTTGACGGTCGCTGGCAGGGGGTGGAACGGGTCAATGCTGAGGTGTTCGCCCGCGCCCGTGCCCTTTCCGGCATTGAACTCGGCATGCAACAAGCCCTCAAACCTGGGGATCCGCGGCTGATTCAAACCTTTGAAAATGGCGAGCGTTTCGAGGTTGAGCTGCGAGGGGAAGGCGGGCGGCTGAATCCAAATTGGCTGGCGGGCGACGATCTGGCGGGACGCCCCGTCCTTTTAGAGAATTATCTGATCGGTCACGGGGCCGATTATCAAGAGGCCAAAGCTTACACAGCGGCCCTCTTGGATTATATCGATGCGGATGACCTTGCGCGGATCAATGGAATCGAGGAGGGTGAAGATTAC
>CAZSPO010000032.1:0-14982 GCA_964608775.1 uncultured Chthoniobacterales bacterium
CACCGGTGCGCTCCATCAGATTATCAATCACCTCACGGGCTTCTTTGTAATTGGCCTCGGGCATGGTCACCGCGACGCTTGCCCAGAGCAGGCGACCTCGGGGCACCCGACCAAATGCATCGGTGAGCGGCGTAATCACGATTTGATCGGGAGAAACGCGGGTGGCATCATCCGCCACGAGAAGATTACCGACACCCCTCCCCTCTGTGACTTCGGGGATGACCTCGATATCGAAAGGTCGGAGGTCGAGCCCATTGATGTCCCGCATATTGGCCAGCGAATCGGCCTCAAAAATACCGATCACCTCGCAGCGCTGACCATTGATGAGGACCTCCAGACCGCCCGCCTCCACTTGTTCGGCGGCGATCCCGAGTTGATCCGCCAAGGTGGAGGGCAAAAGCACCGGCACGATCGTGGCCACGGCTGCATTTTCGTCGAACCAAACGGGCGGGGTCACCCATTCCAATTGGTCGCGTAAAGGTTCTTCATGATGCAGTTGGAGCAGCGACTGAACCTGATCGGTGCGCGGGCCGAGACCGGGCTGATCATAGACCAGTCGAAGCTCGGGGTTATAGCGGGTGGCAGTCCGGGGATCCAAATCGCCCACGTAAAAGCGCCGGGGTGCCACGACGAAACGATCGCCGTATTCGCTGGCGAGTGAAAAAACCTCCTCGGGTGAAAGCGCTTCGAAGAGATCTTTCCGAATTAGCATGCCCTGGTAATCCGCTTTGCCAACCGGTCGATCCTCCTCCACCACAGTATTCTGGGTCGAAGTGAAGGAGATCATGACAAAGGTGAGAAGCGTGAGGGTGGCGCAAGTGAGGCCGGTCCGCACTTTTCTCCGATGCATGTTGTTCAGACCGAGCATGAATGCGGAACCGAGCACCCCCATCTTGTTCACTTCCGCCGCATCGACCTTCCCTTGGCGCTTCCGGATTTCTTCCAAATTCTCTTTGAATTTCCCGCTAAAGAGCAGGGTGATGCCGCCCGAGATCAGGATGATGAAAAAACCGAGCAGAATCATTAGCGAAGAGCGAACCATCTCAAACGCGGGGTGAAGAATGCGGAGCAAGGCAAAGACGACCAGGAAAATAATGGCTTGGGCCGCGAGTTGTTTGCGGACGTCGGCAAATCCGAATACCAGCTTTTCAAAAAAGAAGACGAAAGGCACCAACAACCCCAGATACCAGACAATACTGATCACCGCCTCGACTACCGTTTGGCGAATCACGGGATGATTGAGCGTGGCGTAAGTGACCGCCTGGCGGGCTTCGGCATTTTCCTCAAGCAGGGTGTTATCCGGATTGATCGCTTCGGCGCGGAATTCTTCGGCCTTGTCGTGATAGGCGACCACCTGCTCATCCGCCATATGGAATCGCTCTTGGAGAGCGAGGCGCTGGCCATTCAGCCAAATCATCGAATCGGCCGTGCGCATTGGCACACGATTGAGCACGGGATGATCGGCCGCTAAATACCCCGGCCCATCAATGTCGAGCGTTGATTCAAATTGCGCCGGATCGTCGATTCCGAGCATGAAAGCCCGGGTGGTCAAGACGAGATCATTCCCCTGGCTGCCAGATTGAAAGAGGACGTAATAAGCTTTGTCCGGCTCAAGATAATTCACATTCAAGCCCAGCCCGGCAAAAGCCATCTGTTTGCGCGGGGCAGTCAACCCTTCCGCAAGCAGCATTTTCACATTAGCATATGCCTTTAATGTCTGAGGATTGGTCAGATCAAAGACCGCCATCGGATCGGCGCGGAAGGCGACGAGGGTCAATCCTTCCCGGCCACTGGCAGACATGATAGAAAGCCCGGTGGATTTGAAGAGTTTCTGGCCGTCCTCCCCTTCATCCTTAATAAAGCGGATAAAGCCATCTTCGTCATAAGCCGCTGCGAGCGGTTCGAAACGTCCCGTGTTATAGGAATACCAGCGGACCGGCCAATCGTTAGCTTGGAATTCCAACCGGTATTCGCCGTAAGGATTTGTCATGATAAACGGATGTTGAAAATAACCCGGTTTACTAAACAGTTCCTCGGAAGGAATCGAGCGATTGCCGACAACCGCCCCGGCGAGGGGATGGTTTGGCACGATGGATGCCCCGACATTCGAGAGCATCACCTGACCTGAATAGGTAAAATAAACCCACTCTTGCACGAGAGAAGGGATGAGTTGGCCTTCTCCATGAGCCAAAGTAAGAAGCGTCTCGCCGAAGGTCCGGATACCAGCTTCCACGCTGGCGGCATTTAATATGAACGGCTGAACGACCGGGGTCGCGAAAGCGCGGTAAGTTTCCTGTCGGTCGAGATGAAAGAGCAGGAAGGTCGCATACCCCCAACGGTCGACGATGTTGGCCACATCACGGGGGGCTTCTTCCATCTGGGCATCCAATCGTCCCGTGGTGCGGTTGGGTTCCGCCACTCGCAGCCGAGCCGCAGAAGGTTGGCTGCGAAGGAGGTCGTGCATTTGCACGCTGCCGGCACTGCCGATGTCGCCGGAAGCCATCCAGGTAATGGTCTCCGTGGCCTCTGGATTCCGGCTGGGAGCAAGTTGCGCCAACAGGAAAACGACCTGACTATACCGGTTGAAAAGTCTCGCAACAGCCAAGTCATCGGCGAGCAGACGATCCTCGCGTTCATGGTAAGCGGCCAACTGATCGATCCGCGCCCTGAACCGGTCGGCAATGCCGTATTCTGTCATCAATGCCCCGGCATCTCGTAGGAAGTTCGGCGGGGCATAGCCGGCGTAAGTGACCACGCTATCGTATAGACGTTTGGCCGCCAGATAAGCTTTGAATTCCGGGGTGTTAATCGAGGGATCAGATTGGCGCACATAATCGATGCGCGCCTGCAACACGGGTTCGGAAAGCTCAATCGTCAGTTCATTCACCACGTATTCAAACTGCGCATCAAACAGCTCCCGCACCTTCTGCGGAGCCGCGTCCAGGATTTTCCGGGCGTTCTCGGGTGAATCGAGCACACCTTCGGATTGGATCATCGTTTGAATCGCAGCGACCTCTTCCATGCGGATTTTATTGGCCTCACGGCGCGAACGCAGATGGGCGACCCGGCCATTCTCAGCCTCGGGCGTGGGCAGGCCCAAGGCGCGGAGCAACGGGTTTGCCGTCGCTTGACGGGTGTTCTTCTGGAGAATGCGAGCCAGATGATTGATCGCATCATCAGCAATGACGGAAGAGCCGTAGGCCATGAAGACGACGTCGCGCTGCAGTTGGGCTGGATTCTTTGAAAGGGCTTCGGCCAGCTGCAACATCGTGGCGAGGCTCACGGCTTGGACCGGCCCCGGAGCCATGTCAGGAAGGATCGACATCGCATCATAAGCAGCGGCAAACACCACCGCTTCGCGTGGCTCCGATGCTCCCGGAGCCGCGAGCACGCCGAACAGCGTGGTATTTTCCACCTCCTCCCAGCGGGTCACCACCCGAAGCCGCATCTCCTTGCCCACAAGCCCTAGAATTTCGGGGCCCGCTGCCAACCGAACAAAATTGACGGGGGCACTGGAAACCATGCCCCCCTGCGGCTTGGCCACCGCTTCCCAAGGGAGGGATTCCAGCCCGTCCGCATGCGTCAGGATCAGAGCCTGAATGCCGAGGCGAGCGTAGCGGATCCAGTTAAATCCGAAGTCTGGATCGAAGGCCCCCTGGCGCGCGTCCACCACCCCGATCACCCCGGTAAAATCCCGCCCGGACTGGATGGTCTCGGTATTCAGCAACTCCAACCGACCGACCATCCCCGCACGTCCGGTGGTCATCGGCTGCATATGATTTGGCATGAACGGATAGATCTCCACCTCGGTCGGGGCATCCGGGGCGGCATCCGGGGCGGTGATGGTGCGCACCTCTGTCACCGGAGCCACGGTTCGAATGGTGTGCGTTTGAATTTCCAACCCGGCGGCTTCAAACGTTCGCCGGACCAGCGCCTCTGCCTCCCGCATCCCCGGCTGGCCAATGAAACGGGAACCGAGCCCGAGAATCTCCGCGAGCCGCGCCTCAATCTCAGGAGCCGCCAACGCTTCGTCCACAGACTCGAAGCGAATCGACGTCAGCTCCCGCGCGGGAGCCAGCGTGGCGACCGGTTGAAACACCCGCTGCCAAAAGCCGGCAAGCAAGACCGCCAGCACGATCAAAAGACCGAATGCTAAAAAGCCGGGCGAACGTTGGGTAGAAGCGGGCATGAAGGAGGGGGAACGAAGATCAGAATTGCATGGGAAACTTCATGTCGGTCGGACTGAAGAAATAACGGTAAACGTGCTCGCAGAGGAAGAGGAACATTGCTGCGCCCACTCCGAGAATGGCTCCGGCTCCGAAAGGAAACAGCTTTTCTCTCACCGCTGCCGCTCCCCCCAGGCGCAGCACCAAAAACCGGATCAACAATGCCAGAGCCACGGCCCCCCAGGTTTCCTCCATCATCTGAGTGGGGCTGAGCAGGAAGCCCGCCGGATGAAACCAGAAGCCCGCAAAGACCTGTCGGATCAAGGAGAGCCCGAGCGTCCCCACCGCCCCGAAAAGGAAAGCGGCTCCTTGCGGCGACATCCAATCGCGCACCCAAGCCGATTCACCCGTCTTCGCCGCCTCATCAAAGACCGCCAGTTGACTGTTCATGTTGCCAAAGGCCGCTGCCTTTGTATTGAACTGGCCGGGGATAGGAAAATTATCGGCCCCGACCGCATAGGCCCCCGAGAGATAGATCCACCCCCCCACCAGCATCCCGCCCAGCACCCCCAGGACGGCTCCATAGATAATCGAGCGGCCCCGAACTTTTAAGCGGCTCCCAGCCTCCACAAACTCCATTTGCATCCCAGGAATCAGGGCAAACGAGATGTGCTGCCCAAACAAGAGGATCGTGATGAAAGTGGCGAAGGCGAGCCCTTCGACACCGAAAACCGCGACTGAACCGAATAGGGCGGTGAAGATGACCAACATACTCCCGCCCCCGCCCGGGCCGATGGTGGAAAGAAATCCAGGCGAGGTGATGCCGATCTCTGTTCTCAGCCGCATGGCGACAAACAAGATCATCAAAAAGATCAGCGTCACCAAGAAAACGGGGAAAGTCGGCAGCCCCGCCCACACCGCCCAAAACAGAATGCCAACAAGCGAGGCGATTAGCATGGCAAAAGAACCTCTCGGAGAAAGAATTTCCCGACGATCAGACTCCCCTTTCCAGGCCGCTTGCACGGTCTTCGCCAGGAATCGTCGAGCCAGCCAGATGACCACCAACGCATACACCAGAATGGAACCATTCAACTGCGACTGTTTGTAAGGAAAACTCTGATCGACCGACCAACCGGTCCATTCCCCGACCATGAATTGTAGGCGAAACAGGACAAAACCGAGCAACAAACTTCCCAGGACGTTAATTTCGAAAAAGAGAGCCACGGCCAATGCCAACGGGAGCACGGTAAATGTCACGCTCCAGACCTTGATCCAAGTTGGATCTGCAAAGTAAGCCCGCAACGGCACCCCGATCCGTGTGGAGGGAATGGACGGGTTGTAGAAGTGCAACCCCATCAGGAGACACCAAATCAGGAAAAGACCGAACCCAATCCAAAACAACGGCTGTTTGGTATACGGCTTCCCTCCATGCCACGGAGCCGCCCCATCCACCAAGGCCAACGGCCCGTAAATCAACGGGACGGGAAATCGCTCACTTTGCATCCACTGCCGACGCAACAGACAAGCCACCGCGAGGCTCGCCAAGGTCATCAAGAAGAGGTAGCCGCCCAGAAAGAGGAAGGAATTCCCCCAGGCCCCCCACGGCACGTAGCCTTGCACCAGCGTCTTTAGCCCCGCCATGCTCCACATCCGATCCGGGATGACGGCCACGGAACCCCGCACGGCCTCAGGAAGCGCGGCGAATTCCGCTTCACTCACGGCTGGCCGCCCTTTGTAAGCGAATTCCAAGGCAGCAACATTCAGCCATTGGGCATCCACAATCTCCATCGTGCCGGAGCCATCCAGACCGGCTTCCAACGTCACACTTTCCTGCACGAAATCGGCGGGGACCGTGATCCCATACGCCGCGATCCGGGCAAAGCCTTCGGGTTGCATCGCTCCCGGTTTGCCCGGCTGACGGGAACGCACCAACTCCTGCACCGCCCCCTCCTGTCCATCAAAGCGCAGTCGCACAAAATAACTGCTTCGCGGCCCCAAATCTTGCAAGCGCACGAGGGCAGTGAAGAAATACGGCTCGTCCAACGGCATCTGCAAGGCTCCCTCTTGATAAACCGGCACCCGCGCCGTGATGCTGCTGACGGTTTGCCCGGTATTTTCCAGCACGAACCCCGGCCCAGCCGTGCGAGCGCCGGTCTCGATCCGGGCCGCCCGCACATTCCCCTCGGTTTTCACCCCGGCTTCCCCAGCGGCGAAGGCCGTCGCCAGCAGGTTTTGCCCGTGCGGCCACATCTTGGGGCTCATGGCATCATACTTGTCGTAAGTATTAAACCGAACCACGGTCGCCACGGTCGTCAAATAGAGCCGCCAAAACCCGGTGCTCATGATGGGAGTCGCCAGCATCAAGGCATAGAGAACCACGAGCATTTCGGGCGGGGTCAACCAGCGCCAGCCGACCAACCGCTTGGCCGCAGCCGCCAGCAAGGCCCAAATGCCGACCACCATTAAGACCGGCATCGGAATCACTTCCCCCCCCAATTGATAGCCATCCCCTCGAAAGACCCCCGAAAACTGGACGATCCCGGCGATCAACACCAGGCCGAAGAGAATCCAGCCACATGCCCGCAACGTCAGACCCGAAGCACGAGTTTCGGGTTCGTTCACGCCGTCTCCTCCCGGTTTGAAACGGGTGGATGCGGTGCGGCGCTGGGGGTCTGGATACGACCTGTCATCATTTGGGAACGCCGAAATTGGAACAGCGAATGCCGGGAGGCCAGCAAAAATTTTTCGGCCCGCCTATCCGACGAAAGTAGCCACCCCCCTTCGCTGGATGCACCCAAGAGTCCTTTTTCCTTCCCTTTTCCCCATGCATGGTTTTCCGAACGGACTACCAATGCCCCGCCTGACCGGGTCGGTAATGGGCAATGGCGTGGTCGTAGAGGGCAAAGAGACGGTCGAATATTTGGTGCCAGGCATAGCGTTGACGGACTCTTGCGGCTGCTTCCCGTCCGAGAGCGGTGAGGTCTTTCCGACAGATTCTGACAATGGCGGCAGCCAAAGCAGGCGGGGTGTTATCATTCGCCCAATGCTCCAAGTCATTAAAGATGATGCGATCCATGTAGCTGCCTCGAATGCCGATCACCGGGGTGCCGGTGGCCTGACTTTCCAACGTCACCAATCCGAAAGTCTCCTGGACACCGGGATGCACGAAGACGTCCGCAGCCCGGTAGTAGGCCGCGAGTTTTTTGGAATCATCGCAATACGGCAACCAACCGACCGCTCCGGTATCGGCAGCCAGTTGCTGCAAGAGCGGGCGTTGCAATCCGTCGCCGACAATTTGAAGGTAAAACCGGCCTGGTTCACGTTGGCTCAAGAGCCGGAACGCTTCGAAGAGGGTGCGGGTGTTTTTCTCATGGGCAAGTCGCCCGACGTAAAGAAGCAGATGCCGATCGTCCGGCAAACCAAGCCGCGTCCGAAGGAGGGCACGCGGCTCGGTGGCAGGAGAGAATGTTTCGGTATCAACGCCGAGTTCGTTGACCACCACATTGCGTACTCCCCAGGAGCGCAGGACCGATGCAAGGCCGTCGCTCGGCACCACCGTGTGGGCAAACCGATTGTAAAGTTCGTGCACGTAACCCCGGGTGAATTCCATGCAGAGCGCGGTGAACCGTGAACCGGTAAATTTCAAGCTGCTTCGAATGTATGCTTCCGGGAAATGCGAATGGTAAAACCCTAAAACCGGAACGGCCAGTTCATCACCTGTTGAGAGGCTTTTCCACGCCATTTGATAAGGGTCGCTCGATTCAATCAGCCCAGGGCGTTCGGCATGGAGAATGTCGCGAACCTTGTCGTAACGGTAGAGAAACCGATAACGCGAAGTGCGCGAGATCAGGGGCGAAGCAACTTCATAGACCACCTCCTGCGGGCTGCGGGTGACTTGGTCAACCGGCCCGGGCACCACGAGCAGATGGGAGTCCTCCGGACGATGGCGTCGGAGGTAGGCGACCTTTTCCGCCAGGTAACGTTTCACGCCCCCGCTGACCGGACTGTAAAACTGGGTGAGATCGCAAAATTTCAAGACGGAAGTTCCGCAGCGCCTCCAACCCTGACGCAGAAGGGATTACCCCATGGTTTCATAAAACACGAAATCGCTGCGATGCAGGTTTCTACGTAAAGCAAAAAGCAAAGGGGGGGCATGCCCATTGTGTTAAGCAGCCCCCGAACGAAAACGCTGTGCACAAAAAAAATCAAGCACACACGACTGGCTCTATCGAATCCGCTGATTACATTGGGGATCAATCGTGCAGCCCCAAATCGGCCAGGTAACGTTCAGCATCCAGCGCCGCCGCACAGCCCATACCCGCTGCCGTCACCGCTTGCCGATAGACATGGTCGGCGACATCGCCTGCGACGAAGACACCGGGCACGTTCGTCAGCGTCCGCTCCTTAGGCACCAAGTATCCTTCGGCGTCCATCTCCAGTTTGCCGACAAAGGGAGTCGTATTGGGGATGTGTCCGATGGCAACGAACACGCACTTTACTTCGAGTTCATGCTCAGCTGCAGTCTTTGAGTTGTGCAGTCGGACCGCTCGCATCTCCCCTTCGTCATCCGTCAGAAAGGCCGTGACTTGTGAGTTCCAGACCGGTTCAATTTTGGGATTGCCGAGGGCGCGATCAGCCATGATTTTCGAGGCGCGCAGCTCATCTCGCCGATGAATGAGGTAGACTTTTGAAGCGAATCGGGTCAGGAACATCGCTTCCTCACAAGCGGAATCGCCTCCCCCCACCACGCAGACCGGCACGTTGCGATAAAAAGCGCCATCACAGGTGGCGCACGAGGTGAGGCCATGGCCGACGAGTTCTTTTTCCCCATCAATCCCCAACCAGCGAGCCGAGGCACCACTCGCGATGATGAGGGTGCGGGTATCGACCCACTCGTCATCCAGCTGGACAGAGAGGTAGCCATCTCGACGTTCAAATCCCGTGAGACCAGCATAACTGAACCTCGCCCCGAAGCGTTCCGCCTGCTGCTTCATATTCATGATCAGGACCGGACCATCGATCCCTTCGGGAAACCCCGGAAAATTTTCCACCATGGTGGTCGTCGTGAGTTGTCCCCCGGGTTGTGCCCCCTCCAAAACCAAAGGGGCGAGATTTGCCCGAGCCGTGTAAATGGCCGCCGTTAAACCCGCGCAGCCCGTGCCAACAATGATCACATTTTCCATGAGGCGCGCACTTTAGCACCGGTTCGAAGCGGTGCAACACCCGAAGCTGCTGGCCAATGCCGAGAAATTTGGACAGGATCATTCCGCCAACGAAATTCGAAACGCTTCAAAACCCAAAACCCCAAACCAGCATGATCACCAGACGCCATCTTCTTCAGACCTCCCTCCTCTCCGGAATCACCCTCGCTCTTTTCCCCGGTAGCCGCCGCTCCCAGGCGCAAGAAGCGGCCGCCCCAGATGTGGGAGAGGGGCCTTTCAAATTGGAGCCGCTGCCCTACGCCTACGATGCCTTGGAGCCGCACATCGACGAGAAAACGATGCGGATTCACCACGACAAACATCACGCCGCCTATGTCCGCAACATGAACAAAGCCATACAAGGGCAGCCAACCTTGGAAAAGATGGAGCTGGAGGCAATCTTGCGTGACTTGAATGCCGTGCCGGACGCCATTCGCCGCACGGTGCGCAACAACGGCGGGGGCGATTACAATCACACCTTGTTTTGGAAAATGATGAAACCGGGCGGGGGCGGGGCTCCGTCAGCGGAATTGGCCGAGGCGATCACCACACAATTTGGCAGTTTTGAAGATTTTCAGAAGGCCTTTACCGCTGAGGCAATGGGGGTATTTGGAAGCGGCTGGGCCTGGCTGGTCTGGGACGGCACAGCGCTCGCCATTACGTCGACTCCGAATCAGGACAGTCCGATTTTCACCGGCCAAATCCCGATCCTCGGCCTCGACGTATGGGAGCACGCCTACTACCTGAAAAATCAAAATCGCCGCGCCGAATATGTCGAGGCTTGGTGGAACGTTGTGAACTGGGACTACGCCGCGCAACGCTTCCAAGAAGCCAAAACTTTGTAAATGGAGGACGATTTTTTTCAGACGGTAGTCGATCGCTATTACCCCGATCTCTACCGTTTTGCGCTCAGTTTGTCGCGCAAACCCGAGGACGCATTCGATTTCGTCCAGCAAACCTACGCCATTTTCGCCCAGGCCGGCTCACAAATCCGCGATCCTAGCAAGGCCAAGCAATGGCTTTTCACCACGCTCTATCGCGAGTTCACAACGAGCTATCGCAAAAGCAAACGCACCATCTCCCTGGACGCTTCCGATGTCGATGTGCCGGAGGAAATCTCAAACGCCCCGTCCGCCATTCGCGAAGCCGAGCATCAAGAAGCTCTCGCTGCCCTCAGCAGCCTCGACGAAAGCCAGCGCAGCATTCTCACCCTTTTTTATCTCGGCCAACATAGTTACAAAGAAATTGCCCAAGTGCTTGAAATCCCGATCGGGACTGTTATGTCCCGACTTTCCCGCGCAAAAGAGACGCTCCGCTCCCGGTTAGAAAGTATCCCTTCCCAAGGAATAAAGGTGGTTCCATTCGACTCTGATAAGAAGAAAATCCGCCATGGATAACGAACAAGCCAAACTCATTCTCACCGCTTACCGACCCGGCGGAGAGGACGCGACAGATCCCTATTTCGCCGAAGCTCTTGAGCAAGCCCAGCTCGACCAAGAACTTGGCCAATGGCTGGCCGCACAGCGTCAGCACGATCAGTCGCTCCAAGCCGCCATTCAATCGATCGCCCCTCCCGCCAGCCTGCGTCAAGTCCTTCTCTTAAATCGCAAGGTGGTCCACTTTAATTCCGCGCCCAGTGCCCGCCGTTGGATTGTCCCGCTGGCTTGGACGGCGCTGGCCGCCGCCGTGGCGCTTCTCATCGGCCTGATTTCTCTTCTCCCCTCGGGAACCCCACGGCCAGCCAAAAGCTTGAGCGCCGCCCAGCTTGCAGAGGCCGTTCACGAACTCAAAATAAACGGGGAAATTACCCTTGGGAAAATGGCCTCCCACCCCGATGACCTCCGCGCATGGCTGGCAACACAGGGAGCCCCGAGTCATTTTCCCCTCCCCGCCTCTCTCACCGATCTTGAAACCATCGGTTGCCAGACGTTTCTCATCGATGGAATCAAAGTCTCTTTAATTTGCTTTCGCTTGGACAAAAACCAATTAGTCCATCTCTTCGTCGTCGATGATCAAGACATGATCGACCGTCCCGGTCGCGCCCCCACCCTCACCCAATGGGGCGATTTCGTAGCCGCCACCTGGTCAGCCGATGGGCGCACTTTCCTTCTCACCGGCATAAATCTCGACGAGAAAACGCTTCGCCGATTGGTCTGAACCCAGCAGATTATCCGGCGTCTCTATGATGCAGGCCAAATCTCGCGCTCCCCGTTTGAGGATAACGACGAAAAGCGACTGGAGGAATACCGCACCGCCCTCATCGCCGCTACTACGACGGGCAAGATCGATGTGCGCGGGGCGGAGATAGTAGCCATGCCACTCTTTCGGCACCTCACTCATCCATGTTGGAGCCGTCACCCCCAAGGAAGGTCTCCACCGAGTCCTCAGCAATTCTCCTCGTCTCTGCGTAAACCCTTCCATCCCCCGTCCCAAGCGCCTTGCCAACCCGGCACCAAATGCATAAACCATTCTGCGTGATTGGGCTGGAATGCATGCGGTCCATCGCTCCCGCAAATTTAATGTTCTGTTTCGATCTCGGTTCGCCTCCAATGACTTCAAGAAAATCAAATCAAAGCGCAGTGGGGTTTTTGCCGTTCTTGACGCATCGTATTCTTCATCGCGCGTTTCGACTGCACCCCATCCTGTTTGATTTGTCTGCCTTTGACCGCCCCCTCCGACCTGATCTGTTCGCCAAATACGTCATCGGCAAACCGTTCTTCAGTGGCTGTGATCGGTCCCTGAAACATCAACTTTGGATAACGTGCCCATGCTAGCGCAAAGCCGACTAAAGCAGGTGTTCCAGTTTCTGAAGGGACTCAATGAATTGAGGAATCCCGTCCAGCGCAACCTGGAAGGCTACGCGATTCTGTTGCGGCTTGATACTTGGCCGGTTCACCCATGCATCGTGGTGAGACATGGCGACCGGTTGGATACTGATGATGACGCAGAAGCAGACATGGACGCTGAGATGGAACCGCTCATACGCATTCAACGCTCGGATCTCACACCCTGCCCAGAGCCCCCCGAATCCCTGGAGGGATGGCTGAAGCCGGGCTGGAAAGCTGCCGATATTGAACCCGCCGTTCTCGAATCGCGAAACTTTTTGGATGAAGACGGGGAAACCGCGACCGTTGCTTTTCTTGACGACAGTAAAAGGGAAACGGTCCTGAGCGAATGGGTGGCGGTGCGGAAGAAATGGGTGATCGCGGAACGTCCAGCAATTGCAGCCCGCCAGCTTTTTGAAAAGGTTCACTCCCTTTGGACGGCGATTCAGCGAGATAGCGAGCGAATCGAACTCGTCCTGGCGGACGGAATGCTTTCGGTGCCGACTGAGTCGGTGCGGCACCCGGTACTCATGCAGCGAGTGAATTTGGAGTTTGATCCTTCCGTTCCTGAGTTTCGCTTTTTGACCGGAACGGAGAAAGTGGAACTGCATCGCGCATTGTTACGGTCAGTGCCGGGGATCGCAGGGCGTATGATTGCTCAGTTCGACTCAGAATTGGAATCGCAGCCAGTCGAGCCACTCGCTGGGGAATCCGCTGTAGGGTATTTCCGCCGCCTGGCGCAAGGGCTGTTCAATGATGGCGAGTTTCTTGATCAGAAACCAGCCACCCATGCGAGCGGTCGTCCGACTATTTGGCGCGAACCAGTGTTATTTCTCCGTCCACGCAATGCCGGTCTGAGCACCACCTTGGACAATATCATTCAAGACTTGGCCGACGATCAAACCGAACCACCCAAAGGCTTGGCGCGAATAGTTAGTGTTGAAACTCATGAAGGTGAGAGGTTGCCGGAAAATGGGATTAGCGAGGAGACTCGACGCAACCCGCAATATTCGCCTCCTGACATTCTATTCAGCAAGCCAGCGAACGCGGAGCAGTATCAAATCGCGGAGCGCCTCGCACAATTCAGTGCCGTGCTGGTGCAAGGTCCACCGGGAACCGGCAAAACCCACACAATCGCCAACATCCTTGGTTCCTTGCTGGCACAAGGCAAGACGGTGCTCGTAACGGCTCATACCACCAAGGCGCTACGGGTACCCGGTGGGTGGGTTGTGGCCACCAACCTTAACAATGATCTCAAGGAAAAGATAATGGTTCTTGCCACGAGGTTGGCTGGTCTATCTTACGGCAGGGATGTTGAGTCTGGGCCTTAGGTGTTGGAATTAGATGCCCAATGTCAATTGAGGATCATCTTTGGGATAGCATCATCCCAGAATCATGAAGCTTCTTCGCATGGCGGGATGCGCCAGATTGCCGACATACAGAATCAGGTCCTTGTCGCCTTTTTTTGCTTCCGTGGAGGACTTGGACATCCAATTCCCGCCGGGGATGGTGGCGGAGGTTCCAGCGGTTTCTTGACCTTCGGCGTATCTTGCATTTACCTATTACCGAATGGCTTTCCCCTTTTCCCATCGCAAGACCACACAGGCTCTCAACTTCTTCGCTCGAAAGTCCGGCGGAGAGATCAACAAGCTGAAAGCGCTGAAGCTGGTGTATTTTGCGGATCGCTACCACCTGCGGCGGTTCGGGCGACCGATCACGGGCGATGAGTATCTGGCAATGCCCTACGGCCCGGTGGCATCTGGAGCGAAAGATTTGGCAGAGATGGGGGATTTTCTGAGTGATGATGAGCGTGCTTACGGCGCTCAATTCCTCGCGCCGGTGGACCGCTACGCCTATCGCTCCACCGCCGAGGTGGCAGAGAAGACGTTCTCCGTGTCTGACCGGGAGGCGATGGAGTGGGCGTGGCAGACGTTTGGCGGGATGGATCGTTTCCAACTGGCGGACTACACGCACCGGTATCCCGAATGGAAGCGCCACGAAGCGGCCCTGGAAGGAAAGCGCGAGACACGGGTGCCGATGTGCTACCGCGATTTTCTGGAAGACCCGGCTGCCGGCACCGAAGTCTGCCACCCGCTGAGCACCGAGGACCGCGCAGCACTGGCAGCGGGCATCCAGGAAAGATTCGAAGCCGAGCGAATCCTGAGCTAGTTCCCCCGATGTCTTCGGAGAGACTACCGCTGGAGCTTCGACTGGGACTGAGAGCAGGCAGCGTATTCTACTTTCGTGCACGTGAGCTCTCTTCAGAACTGCCGCACTTTTTCGTGGTGGTGAAGGCGAACCCTCTGAAGCAGGAACTTCTGCTGCTGACGGTTTTTACTTCGCAGATTGACAAGGTGCGTCGCCGGAACCGCGAGCGGCCAGAAACGGTGGTGGAGTTTGGCCCTGCGGACTACGCACTGCTGGACCGCCCGACTGCTGTGGACGGAAATGTGATCGTGCGACGCAGTATGAGCGAAATCGCTGACTTGGGGCGCCGGAAGGAGATGATGTATCACCCCGATCTCCCAGCCGCACTGCTGGAGCGCATCCGCACAGCGATTCTGAGCAGCCCGGGTGATCGAAGACGAAGATAAGGACTTTATTTGCGGAGAGACCAAATAGCGAACTGCGACATCGCGGCGATGTAAAGACGCACGGAATCGTCTAGGACGGGAAGAGGCGCTTACCTAGGATCGCCTTCGCGCACGAGTTACGGAACACGGGCGTGGGCTTTTTCCATCCTGGGATGCTTTTTGCGATCCGTGCGCGGTTTTTAGAGTTCGTGCGGTG
>CAZSPO010000033.1:0-14975 GCA_964608775.1 uncultured Chthoniobacterales bacterium
GTGCAGATGTCGGGGCACCAACAGATCGACATCATCGGGCAACCGCACCACCCGTCCTTCCCGGCCATACTCAAGTGAAATATCCATGCAACAAAGCTCGGGAAGAGACAATCGAGCCGGGGAATCCGTTCAGCCCAGGGTCACCCAAGCCGCCGCCAAGAGCACCACGGCTCCGCTCACTCGCAACAGAGGGATCGCCGTCGCCCGCCGCATCAATTGGCCCGCGGCCGCTCCAGCGGCGAGCAACGTGGCGGTTGCCAACAAAAATCCGCAGGCATAAAGCGCGAACGACCCGGAAGCAGGAGCCTCAGCCGCATGAGCAAACCCGTGGAAAAATGCAAATGCCCCGACCAACCCTGCCCCGATCCAAAATTGGGGACGCCAAGCCAGCAACAGGCTGCCGCCGAGGACGAACATGCTGGCGATAATCAGCGGCTCCACCCCTGGCACGGCGAGCCCGGTCATAGCGAACAATCCACCGACCAGCATGCTCCCCAAGAAAACCGATGGAAGCCCCCAGAGAGAGCGACCGCCCAACATCGCTCCCCAGAGTCCCACGGCCAGCATGGCGATTAAATGATCGGTGCCCAGTAACGGATGCACCCAACCGGCGGCAAACCCGCCCTGATGCGAGTGGTCCGGATGGGCGTGCGCCAACGAGGGCAGCAGAGAGAGGAGCGTGGCGGAAAGGACGAAAGGGCGGCGAAACATGTCAAGTTCTTAGCCTGCGGCAAGCGGGGGGTCAAGATGTGCGGTGGTGACGGCAAGGCGTTCCCCCGAAGGCGTTCCCCCGACGAGACACCCGCTATTAGGAACCGCTTGCGTTTCCGAGCAAAGGTTGGGGGTCGGCGGCAGCGGGCGTCGCGGCGGGGTTGAGTGCGGTGGCCTCGGCTGACCACTCGTTGGCCTGGGTTTCCAAACCGTTCTCCAGCGCAAACAGGGCGGCCAAGGTGAGCACCCGAGCCTTTTCCTCGGCTTCTAATCCCGACCAGTAATGCTGCCCGATGGCGAGCAGGGTCGTGGGAGCCAGTTCGACCAGGGGAATTTCTAACTCGCCATAGGGGGTTCGAGAAAGGAATCGTCCCGCTTGATAGCCGGTGAGTCCCGTTGAATATCGACTCCCATTCAGACTGGCGACCGGTTCGGGGTAAGGACTCAACTGGACGCTAATACGGAGAAAATCGAGGAACCCCTCCAGCGCAGCCAGCCGCCCCATGAGAGCGGCTTGCTCCGCCTGATACTGACTGCTTTCAAACTTCGCTGTTTCGACTTTCCGTTGGGCGGCCCCGTATTCAAACCGGTTCAGGTCGGGTTGCAGCTCCCTGGTCAAAGCGATCCAGCGCGGCCCCTCCTCCGATGCAAGCGCCGCCTCCCTTTCTGCTGCGGCCTGGGCTGCGGCTTCGGCTTGTCGACGGGCTTCTTCCCGCCTTGCCTGATCCAGCAACACCCGCTTGCGGGTATCGATAAACCGTTGGATCCGGCCGATCTCCGTCCGAAGGACATCGCCTTCAGTCAACGCACGGTTCATTTCCTCCAGACGGGCATCAAGTGCTTCCAACGCTTCCTGGGAACCCGCCGCTTCCGCTTCGGTTTCGAGAGCGAGAATCCGTTCGCGCTGATCCAGGAGGCTTTGCACGGGGGCGTGAAACTGGTTCACCCACGTGAGCGGCGGGTTCGTGTCCGAAGCGAGGAAGAGGGTGAGCACCTCGGTGCCCTCCCCCAAGGAGCCGCTTTGCCAATTGTTTAATCCGGCCAGCAAAATCAACAAAGCCTGACCCTCCTTCGTCTGGAAACGGGAGACCTCAGCCGCCGTCAGCACGCCCGACTCGGCGAACAAAACGCCTGCCCTTCGAAAGAAATCGGCCAACGCCAAATCGGTTGGACCGGTCGAAAATAAGGCCTCATCGGAAAGCTTATTCAAGCTCCCGTAGGCAGCGGCGCGATCTCCACTGAAGAGGGCGGCGGTTGCGGCGAGAAGCCTGACCCAATTCAACGCCGGCTGCGGAAGGGGCTCCGTGGTATTCCCCGCCATGGCCATTAAGACCTCACGCGCCTGGCTGAACATCCCAATTTGCATTAACCGCATCCCTTCATCGAGCCGTTCCCGCTGGCCCGGCGCTATCGTGTCGCGAAAATCCTCTGCCGTCAGCACCATCTCCCCGGCTACCTGGGCCCCGGAAGAAAGCGGCTTTGGCTTATCCGCCACCATCCAAATCCCAAAAAACACCAGGGCTCCCAAGATGGCCACTAGGGTGAAAAGGGTGAGCCATCCCATAATGCGCTTGGAAAGATCGGTCTCCACGACCACCCGCTGCTTGGGGCTACGCGGGCGTTGCATTTTTTCTTGGAGCGAATGTGACGCGAATTGCAAATGCTCAATAAGTTCGTCGTAACTCGCATACCGTTCTTCGGGATTGCGGTGCAGCATTCGGTTAATGACGAACGCGGTCTCGCTGCTTACGTCAGGTGCGAAAGCCTGGAGGCTCACCGCTCGGCTCTTCAGATGTTTTAAGGCGACAAGTGAAGCGGATTCAGCCTCAAACGGCGGTCGCCCGGCCACTGCGTGAAACAGTGATGCGCCGAGACTATAAATGTCGCTACGGAAATCTTCGGCCTCGTTGTTGAGCTTTTCAGGCGCGATATAATAGGGCGTCCCCCAAACCTCCCCTCGCGCCTCCGCCTCTTTTTCCATCAGCAAAGCCAGACCAAAATCGACGATCTTCGCTGTGTGCGGATCGGCGAAAAGGATATTTCCGGGCTTCACATCGCGATGGATCAAGCCCGCTTCAGCGGCAGCACGAAGCCCCTGGGCGATCTGGATGCCGACATGCAAAATTTGAGCTTCGGCTACTCGTTTTTGCAACTGCATGAGATCATCCAGACTCCCTTTATCGACCAGCTCCATCGCGAGATAGAACTGACCGTGATCTTCTCCGAAAGTGAAAACTTTGACCACATGTGGGTGGTTAATGGAGGCCGTAATCCGGGCTTCATTTTCGAGTTGGCGGCGATGTTCGGCTTCCTGTCCGATATCGCGCCGCAAGATTTTGAGGGCGACCTGCCGTTTGAGACTGAGATCTTCCGCCCGATAAACCGCGCCCATCCCACCGCGCCCGAGGACTTCGAGGATTTTGAAATGGTTATATTGCCGTTCCACTGTGACCCCGCTTCCGCACATCGGGCAATGGACTTTGGCCAGCGGATCTTCTTGGGTAACGTCAAGCAGCGCTCCACAGGCCGGACAGGTCTGCGTGAGCTGGGAGGTACCATCGGTTTCTTTGGCCATTGACAAGAGGTATCGTTTAGCAGCCGCAGCGGTTAGAGGCAATGCAGCAATCCATGCAGCAATCGATCGACCGCCCGACCCACGCTTTCCATTGGCAAATGGGCCAGCCCTGCCGCATAATGGGAGTGGCGGGGGATGATCGCCGTCCGACTTCGGTCGGGTGGAGGAAAGTCCGGACACCAAAAGGCGTCACGCCGTGTGAAAACGCGGGCGCATGGGGCGTAAGTCCGATGCGACGGAAAGTGGCACAGAAAAAATACCGCCTGTTCTTCGGAGCAGGTCAGGGTGAAAAGGCGAGGTAAGAGCTCACCGCCCGACAAGTAATTGTCGGGGCAGGCAAAACCCCGTGAGGTGCAAGACAGAACAGAGGGTAGGGCCGTCTGCCCAGTTCGGCTTCGGTCGGACGCCCTCGGGTTGAGTCGCCCCCTTCTCCAGAAGGGCGTCGCCGCTCCGGCGGTGGCGAGAGAAATGATCATCGCCGATCCACCCCGGTTTTGGCCCGGACAGGGCCGGGACGGGTCGCCGCACAGAATCCGGCTTACAACCGCCACAAGACGAAGGCCGACCTGGGCAACCAGGTCGGCCTTCCTTTTTGGGAGAATGCAGGAGAATGCAGGGTGGATGAGGCCGCTCAGAGCATGCCGCCAATGAGCTTTTCCAGCTTGACAATGTCCGCCGCAAATTTCCGTATCCCTTCAGCGGTCTTTTCTGTCGCCATGGCATCGTCATTCAGCAGGTAGCGGAAACGCTTTTCATTCAGCTCCAATCGCTCGATTGGCATCGCCGCCGAGGCGGAGGCATCCAGTTTTCTGCTCAGCGTGGCTTTGCTTGCCGCAAGTTCGCCAAGTAACTCTGGACTGATCGTCAGCAGATCGCACCCCGCCAGCTCAATGATTTGCGAGGTATTCCGGAAACTCGCCCCCATGACCTCAGTGGTGTAGCCAAATTTTTTGAAGTAATGATAAATTTCCGTTACCGACTGGACACCGGGATCTTCTGCTCCCTGATAATCCTTGCCGGTATGCGCCTTAAACCAGTCGTAAATCCGACCGACGAAGGGGGAAATGAGTTGCACCTTCGCTTCCGCACAGGCCACGGCTTGGGCGAGGCTGAACAACAGGGTCAAATTACAATGGATCCCTTCTTTTTGCAGCTGTTCAGCGGCGTGAATCCCTTCCCAAGTCGACGCGATCTTGATCAGCACACGGTCGCGGCTGATTCCTTGGGTTTCATACAGCCCAATGAGCTGGCGGGCTTTGGCAATTGTCCCTTCTAAATCAAACGAGAGGCGTGCATCGGTTTCGGTGGAGACGCGACCGGGCACAATTTTGAGGATCTCCATCCCAAACGCCACCAACACCCGGTCGATCACGGCTTCCACCTGACTGTCGGCGGCCATCGAGGAAGCCTTCACTTCCTTCACGGCTTTCTCCAGGATCGGCAAGTAATCCGGTTTCTGGCTCGCAGCATAAATCAAGCTGGGGTTGGTAGTGGCATCCTGCGGCTGGTAAGCGCGCATGGTTTCGAAATCACCGGTGTCCGCCACGACTTTGGTGAAGGTTTTGAGTTGATTAAGAGCCGTATCAACGGCCGGGGCCGCCTCGAGTGTGTCTGCGGGTGTCATCATAAAGGTCAATAGGGTTAGTGAATTAGACTTCCCCGCCACCCTATCACCCCTCTCGCGGAGGGCCAAGCGCAAAGCCACGTATCGCAGGATCATTCGACTTTCCCCGCCGTTGTGATAAATGTTGCTTGTGAGCTGGCAGGACGAATACCACACGGGAGCCAACGACCCAGAAACCTGGGGGCAGATGCTTTTCCGAGGTTTTATTCTGGCGGTGCTTGCGCATGCATTCCTCTTCGCAGGTTTTTATTTTGCCACCCTAAGCAAATTTGGGGCTCCCTATTACGATCAAATCCTTCCTCGCACCTTCCAACTTGAAGCGCTCGAAATCGATCCCAAGCTTTTGGAAGATGTCGAAGTGGAAACTTTTACCGAGGAGCCTCCGAGCAAGCCGGTGCCCGATTCAACCAAAATTCAAATCCCAGAGGAACGCATCGCATTCGACCAAATCATGGAGGAAATCGTGGCAACTCCCGCTGCCCCTCCCTCCGAACTTCCGCCGATCGAGCAGCTCCCAAAAGTCGAAGCCCCCAGCGCCCCCAGCGCTCTCAACGAAATGCAGGCTGATTCCCAACGGGCTATCGACCAAGAACTGGCCGACCTGAGCGCGACGCTGATTGATGACCGGCCCACCACTTCGCCCCGTCCCGTGATGGAACTCCCTTCTCCCAACCTCGGACGACGTGAAAACATCGGGCTCGCAACAAATTTGGCCACTGAAATCCAAAGAGAGACCGGCGGGCCGACCACGGAGGTTCCCGGATTCAGCAATCTCGACAGCCTCCTCACCACGGTGGGGCCGCTTCGGGATGGCACCGCTCCCATTCTGATGCCGACCGATCTCCTCTTTGCTTACGACAGCTTTCAACTCCAACCTGGGGCGGTCGCTAGCCTCACGAAGCTCGGGCAAATTATTCGGAAAAACCCCAACAGCACCTTCATTATCGAAGGGCACACCGATTCGTTCGGGCCGGATCAGTATAATCAGCAGCTCAGTTACGCCCGTGCGGCCGCTGTCCGCAATTGGCTGATCGGCGTGATGGGCATTGATCCTCGGCTGATCGAAATTCGGGGGATGGGCAAAAGCCAACTGCTCGTCCCGGCCTCCGGGTCAATTGAGGATCAGCAGCTCAATCGGCGGGTGGAGATTGTGATTCGCTCGAATCGTCGTTGACGTCGGTCGCTCCAAAACGAGCCAGAGCGGCTTGCAGCTCGCGATGGGCCATCACATGTCGGATCACTCCCTCCCGATCCACAATCCATAAAGTTGGCAACGCATTAATCCCCAGCGCCCGCACGCCCGGTGCGTTCCACCCCGCCGCCTCTCCCGCCAATGGCCAGGTAAAGCCATACCGCTCATAAGCCCGCCGTGCTCCGGCCAGATCGTCCGCCACGGCCACAGCAAGCAATTGATACTCCCACTCAGGATGGCGACCGAGCAATTCCCGCAGCTCAGCGAGCAACTCCACCGAAGGCTCCGCCGTCGGGGACCAGAAAACAATCAGGGCAGGACGCCCCCCGACCGGACTCCACGGGCTTTCTGCGTCCTGCAACGAGGGGAATCGGGCTTCGAACTGGCGCCCCACCATACCCAGCCGCAACAAATCATCCGCGATACGGGCTCTTAACCCCGGATCGCGCGCCACGACGTTGGCTTCGGTCAGGACCGCCCGTTGGATGTCAATGCGGTCCGGATAAAGCAGGCTGATTTCAGTCAGCAGAGCGGCATACCGTTTATCGCCTGCATGCTCCCGTCCAAACACGCGCACCTCCTCTAAAAACCGGTCCCGTTCCCGCTCCATCGCCTCCGGCTCGATGGTGAGCCAGCCGGTAGTAATCCGACTGAACGCAGCGGCGCGGCGTTGGTCGATTTTCGCCTTGGGATTTTTCTCAATCGCGGCCCAAATCGCCTCTGCCTCGGCGAGGAGAGTCGGATTTTCCAACACCCGCGCCTGCGCCGCCAGCACCGCCGCGAGTTTGATCACCCCTTCCATCTTCCGTGGGTCATTCGGAAAACGCTCGGTAAAATCTCTCAACAAGCGCACTTGCCGCTCCAAATGGCGGCGCACCCCTTCCTGAAAGGCTTCCGCCTCCATCCCCGGCTCTACAGCGGGGCCGGTCTCCATCTTGATAATTTCGCTCCAGACCAGATCTGCATTTTGCGCATGAGCCGACTGGAAAATGCCGCTCAATACCAGCAAACAGAGGCTCAACCCCCATCCTCTCCATCCTGCGGTTCCCTTCACGCCGATCACGGGGAAACGCGGAACGCCGCCACCAACGGCCGATGGTCACTCCCTTCGCGCCAGTCTGGAAAATGGGGGATCCCCGAGGCTTCGGGAAGAAAACCCCGCTCCAAAGCCTGGCTGGCCAGCATGAAATCAATCCGCGAATAAAGATCTGCCGTGCTCCAATAATGGGTCCAAACCTCCCCATTGAGATCCGCCAAAGGCAAATCCTTCAGCCCGGTCGGACTGTTCATCTCGCCCATGACCTCTTGGAGCGGTGGTTCATTTTTTGTATCGTTAAGATCGCCCATCACCAGCAAACGGACATCGGGGTCCTCGCGAAAAACGGCACTAACATGGCGGCGCAGAATTTGGGCTTCGTTGCGGCGCATGAGCGCTTCACCCATGGGAACGGGCCGTTTGGACTTGAGATGGACGACCATCAAGCGCACCGGATACTGGGGGGCCACTTCAACTGTGACATCCAAAATGCCGCGTTGCATTCGCATGATCCGTCCATTCAGCTGATACGGAAGATCCGCCTTGGAATCGCGTGAAATGATCGGCATTTTGCTCAACAACGCGAGACGGCGAGTCGAATCGTCTCCCCCCGCATGCTCCGCATGAGGATAATCGGCTCCGGCTTCTTTGAGACGGCGTTGTAAATCCGCGAGATCCTCCTCTGAACCAATTTCGCATAAACCGATGATGTCCGCTTTCATCGCGATCAAGCTTCGCACGACCGCTTCTTTGCTCATCTCGGGCTTGGGCTGGTCTGGCAATCGCTTTTCACCTACCTGGCGATCCATCAACAGGTAATTTTCTAGATTATAAAAACCGACGCGAAAAACCGACCCTGGTTGGGGGCTCGATGGGGCTCCCGATTCTTGCGCGGCGCCCATGGCCTGCCAGCCGACCAGAAAAAAAATAGTGGCCGCTACCGCAACGATACCAAGCCCTCCGTCAAAGTGTCTTTTCATGCGGGAGCGACCTTAATCAGGAAGCCCCGGGTTGTCACTGCTGATCCCTAGAAAAACAGATTGCTTCGCCGGGTCAAAGGATCCAGGGACGGAGGGGGCGGGCCATTTGACCTTACGCTCCATGAAACGAGTCGTGCGCACCTTCGTGTTTCTGCACAGAACCTTGTCGGGCTACCCGCTTGGGTGAGATGGCGTCGCCTCGGGCGGATATTCCAGGTTAACCGTTCGGGTGAGAATCTTGGCGGGAACTGCCTGCGGGCACTTCATTGCGCGTGTCGCTGGGCACTTCGCTGGGCGCTTCGTGGGCGGTTGGCTTTGGGATTTCCTCCCCGTTTTTCGGGGGATGCAAGGAGACACTTGATTTCGAAGCGGCGAGTTCCTGGTCAAATTCGTCCTTGGCTTTCCGAAACTCTGTCAGGCTGCGGGCGAGGCCGCGGGCAAGGTCGGGAAGTTTTTTGGCTCCGAAAAGCAGGAGGACGACCAGGAAGATTAAAATCCATTCCGGACCACCCGGCAATGTGAACGCGAGGAGAGAACTCATGAGATGACTATAAAGCCAGAGAAAGCGGGCGCAAAGGAAAGCTCTCGTTCTTTCGTATCAAAAGGAAAGGAGTTTACCTCCCCTGTTTCATCAAACCAGTCGGGTTGAGTTGCCGCGACCCTCCCGCGCAGGCGCACGCGCCAGTATCCAAACGCGCAGGTCAATGCCGCTCAAATAGCGGCACCCGCCTCCGCCTCTGCCGTGAAGACGGAGGCTGGCCAGAATTCCATGATATCCAAGGTGGTGAAGCGAAATAAAATCAGGGCTGCCGAGTCGATATTCAGGCCGAGGTCGGCAGCAATGGTTTTCAAATTATTCGCGCCGTTCACCATTTGGGCGAACTGCTTCTCCATGGCGGTCAGCGTCAGTCGCTGGATTGCCTCGTATCCCTCGCGGGTGTAAGCGGGAAAGCCTCCCGGATCGGCCCCAAAAGAGATGGGCATTTCATCCTGCCGCACATGTCTCAGCGTGCCGATAATCCAATGATCCACATCTTCATCAAGTGGACGGTAATTTTGGGCGAACTCGGGCAACGCATGCATTTTCTCGCACTCGTAGTAGACGCGGCGCGAAGTCCAAAGGCGCGCAAAGAGGCGTTGACCATATTCATGCACCAGTTGTTCCAGTTCCTCCTGCAACAGCACTTGGCACAAGCCCAGCAAGATGAAGAAAGGGGTGCCCGAATCACGTTGTCCCCGGTAGACCGCTTCTAATTGGTCCCGATCCATCGGCGGCAAGGCGTGTTCTGCTCCTTCGCGATAAAGATCGACGTTTCGAGTCGTTGCCATCAGGAGCCGTCCCTTTTGGAAATAGATCTCAATCGGGGGGTCCTGATAAAAAATACGGAGGATGCCGGTTACCTGGTCCGCTTGGATCATTCGGAGGGCTGAACGGAGCGAGAAATAACCGGTGTCCGCACAGAAATAGAGCAGCCCATTGCCGCTGGCGCGCACGGCGGCCTCTTTCAGATCGGAACCGGCCGGGACGATCCCGGTCGGCAATTTTTGGAGCAGTGGTTTTGCCCCGTTGGGTCCCGACCGGGCTTCTTCGAAAATCATGTTGACGGTTGCCAGCAGCAGCTCCGGGGTGAATGGTTTGGCAATAAGCTTGGTGATGTTTGGATGCTGCGCCTGCAACTCGCGGATATCCACACCGGTCCCGCACATGACGACAAGCGGGGTGGCCCGAGTTGTGGCGTCCTCAGCCAACTTGCGGCAGGCTTCGTCCCCCTTCAGATCAGGCAGCACGTAATCGAGCAGAATGAGATCAGGATTAGCCGTGTGCGCCAGATAACAGCCTTCCACCCCGCGCTTGGCCGTCAGGACTTCGGTGCCGGGCCGGTAAGTGCTCAGGATGTTCGTTGCGAAACGCAAGAGCATCAGGCTGTCGTCAATTACCAGAACTTTTTGCGCCATAGGGGTCGTTCTCAGCTGTGCGCGGGACTGCTCAGTTCGTCAAGTCTGCGTGCAGTTTCCATGAGAAGCATTTGCCAATCTTGATCAATGCTGCGGGGGCCTTTTTCTAGGGGAGCCGCTTCCAGAAAGCGCCCGCCTCGCCAGCCGAGCATCTGCTCGAAAGCGGCGACTCCTTGTTGGTCGCCCACTTCGGCATGGGCGATCTGCCCGCGATGCAGATGAATCTCGCCCAGTTCTCCATCCGCCCCCTCAAACAAGAGCCGGGTGGTGCTTCCCGAATAGCATTTGAGTTGGATCACATCGGCGAGTTGCAATTCTCTCAGGGTGCCTTGGAAGCTGCTGGTTTCCCCTTCGAGAGGCTCGCGACGGACCAACTGGCGGACGACTGTGACGAACTTGTTAAAATCCAACGGCTTTTCAAAAAAGCGCAGCACCCCGAGCGATTCCGCCCTCACCCGATATTCCGGGAGGGGAGCCGCTGTTGTAATCAGGGCCCGGGCGTCGGGTTGCACGGTCCGGATATCACAGAGAAAGTCGAACCCCGTGCCATCGGGCAGATTGATATCGATGATGAAAAGGTCGAACGGAAATTCACTCGCCAGCGTTTGCGCTTCCTCAACCGTGCGAGCGACGAGGGTCTTGTGGGAGGGAATGGCTTGATTGAGTAGTTCACAAAGAACCGCGGCAAACCCCTCGCTGTCTTCGAGCATCATAATGTAACGTTTCGAAGTATTCATGTTCAGGACGCGATTCACCACCGGCCGACAAGCGCTCGCCGATTTCTATTGTCAGCCTAGGTCGGAGCGCTGCGAAGTCAATCATGCGCGCGCCCCCACCTGTTGGCCGCAACTTTCCGGTGCAACCGGGGTTTTCATTTTCGTGAGTGTGGCGCGCCTTCTCTCCCCCTCCCATTTTCCCATGGTCATGCAGGCTGGTGACTCCTCGGTCGAATCGGATGAATCCTCGTTGGAGGCGACCGACGATCTTGTTCTCATCGCCCGGGCTGGCCAAGGGGATGAGCGGGCGTTCAGCCAGCTCGTTGAGCGGCATCATCCGGCCGTGATTGGCACCATCTCCCGGATGCTGGGAAACGATACCGAGGCCCATGATTTGGCGCAACAGGTGTTCATCCGCGTTTGGCGGTCCGCCCCGCGTTTCCGTCCAGAAGCCAAATTCACCACCTGGCTGTTTACCATCACTCGGCACTTGGTATTCAACGAAATACGTCGGCTTTCTCGGGCCAAGTTGCAACCGCTCGATCCCTCTGAGGAGGAGGGGCCACCGTGCGAATGGGCGGATCCGGCGGCGCGAACGCCACTCGCCGACTTGCAAGCGCATGAAACGCGCCGGGCGATTGACGCGGCCATCGCGGCCCTCCCGGAGCAACAGCGGTTAGCGGTGGTTCTCCGGCGTTACGAAGATCTTTCCTACGAAGAAATCGCTAAAATTCTCGAAACCACCGTGTCGTCGGTTAAGAGCCTCTTGTTCCGCGCCCGAACAACCTTGCGCGAACAGCTCAAACCATTGCTGGACCATTAACCGAGCCGAATCAGCACGCCTTTTTTACCCCCCTGCTTGCTATGGAGAGGTAGGGGTTGCGCCGCAGAATTATGTGCAGGGCGCGAAGTTTAGGCGGGGGCGTATTACTTCAGCAACAAAACCGACCGGGAACGCTTAATTTCCCGAGTGATCCGGCGATGCAAATGCGCTGGCATACCCGTGACCCGGCGCGGCAAGATTTTGCCATTTTCGGTCATAAATTTCTTCAGCAGGTCCGGATTTTTATAATCGATCGCCTCGACACTGATATCGATGCGGCGGCGAGGCATGCTCCGATTGTTGCGGCGGAGGCTGGAGCGGCGTTTAGCGGTTTTCGGTTCCATGAGTGAGGGTGAGTGGAGGGGGAAACCCCTCAGCGAATTTCCCGATGCAGCGTGTGCCGTTTCAGGAAGGGGTTGTATTTCTTTTTCTCGAGCCGATTCGGGGTGTTCGGACTTTTTTTGTTCCGAGTGGAGACGTAGCGGGAAGCCGGCTTGCCTTCGGCTTTGGCTTCGGTGCATTCCAAAGTGATAATGTCGCGGGGCATAGGGTGAAATAAGGGTTCGGTTGGGTAATGAAGGAATGGGGTGAATGGATGATCCCGGATTATTCTTTCCCATCGAACGCGGTATCCTCGTCGTCGGATTCCCGGGTTTCATCGCTCATCCCAAAGAGAGAAGTCACTGACTGGCGCATCCGAGAGCCGCGATTTTGTTTTTCGATCTGCGCTTGGCATTCGACAGTGAACCGGGCAAAAGGCATGGCTTCGAGTCGGGGGTGCGGAATCGATTTGCCCGACATTTCGCAAACCCCGTAAGATCCCTGTTCCAAGCGTTTGAGGGCTTCATCGATTTCGTAAAGAGCGTCCTGTTCCTGGGAAAGGAGACTCAGGGCAAAATCCCGATCATAGGCGTCACTGCCCGCATCTGCCTGATGCTGGCCGAAAGCTGATGCCTCACTGCCTTCTGCCCGAGAACGCAAATTGTCTCGGGCCACTTCCGACATGGAGTCGAGCAACGAGTCGCGTAAATTTAGCAGTCGCATCTTTTGCTTTCGAAGGAAGGGAGTAAGACCGGCATCCTCTTCGCCGTTGTGCAGCGTCACTTTGAAGACCGGTTCTTCTTCGGAAAGCGCCGCGCCGGTTTTCGCACGAACAGCCGCCGCAACGGCTGGCTTCTTTTGCGATTTCGCTTTGGCAGCAGGTGATGGCGAAGCGAGCACTTTTGGTTTGGTCGTTTTTGATTTAGCCGCTTTGGGTGTGGCCGCTATTTTCGGAGCTGGTGTCGACTGGACCGGTTGAGGTGCCTCAGTCGATTGAGCTGATTTAGCTGATTGAGCTGACTTAGGTGATTTAGCCGCTTTGGGTGATTTAGCCGATTTAGCCAAGGTAGCTGAACGAGCCGATTGGTCGGCGGAATCGCTTTTGGGTTTGGTCATGGAGCAGGTAAGGATAGGGTCTTGAGGGGAAAGAGGGGCGATTATGTAGCTGCGAGGCTGGGAGGGTGCAAGGGGAATCAACGGAAAAAAGCAGCCCTTGGGCAAGAATGGCGAAGGGCCGCGAGGTGACGATTCACCGTCCCGTCTTCCTCATGAATCATCGCAAATAGCGAACACCCATTCCCGTTATGCAAGGAGGGATCAGAACATTTTGATGTAGGCTTTTTCCCGGAGGCTATTGATCCAGGTCTCATACATCTTCTGACGCTCCCCCTCTTCCAGTCGTTTTTTGATCATCTCCCGCACTTCGCTCAGTGGTTGGGTGACCGCAAACTCCTTATCTTCAATGTAAAAAATGTAAAAGACTCCGTTTTGCTCGTAGACTTTGCTGACCTTTTTGACCGGAAGTTCGAAGACAATCTTGGTGAGGGTTTCGTTGAGGGTATCCGTTTCGATCCAGCCCCAGTCGCCTCCCAAATCCCGGCTGGGATCTTCGGAATAAAGCTGGGCGATCTTATCGAATTCCGCACCTTCCACCAGCTTCTGCCGCACCTGATCGACATATTCCTTTGAAGACGCATCGGTATTGTTGATTGCTATCAATCGCAGTTTCACCTTGGGATCCGAGGTGAAAAGCGGCTTGTTATTATTGTAAAAATCCTCGATCGCCCGCGGTGAAATGAGCGGCATATTGCGGGAACGAGCTTGTTGCATGGCTAAAACGACCATGCGTTCCCGCTCATTTTCCCGAAATTCCGCCAGCGAAACTCCCTGGTTGCTTAATTCCTGCAGGAATTTCTTCCGATCCCCGCCAAAACGTTCCCGCACAATGGTGTCGATTTGGTTTTCCACATGAAACGGCGGCAGATTGAATTCCTTCTTCTTGAATTCCTGAATCACCAGCTTGCGGTCGATCAGATCCTTAAGGGTGGCCAACCGCGCTTCTTTTACTTTATCAATCAGCTCCTGACCGCTTAGCATCTGTCGGAGCGCTTGTTCCCTCGGTGCCACCACGGTGCGGACCTCGGAAATGGTGATCACATCGTCATTCACGATGGCCGCGACCCCATCGACAATTTCACTCTGGGCGTGCAACTGCCCTTCCCACAACGGGGAAATAGCGGTGGCCATCAAAAGAACTGCCAAAAAAAGAATGCGCGGCGTCATGCGTCAAAGGTCCTTCACTAGCTGGTAAAGGTCGCGCACCATAGAAACCGGCTTCTGGGCTGTCAAGCGGGGAAACTTCCCCCCGACCTGAAGATATTCCCCTCGCCGGGTCAGCATGACTTTCCCCCGCTTCACCTCGATGCCGTGCAGGCGCTTAGCCGCTCCGGCCGCCCGAATCCGGGTGCAGCGCAACAAATTTGTTACCTCGACTGGCAACCGCCCGAAGCGATCCTGCCACTCGATTTCCAGCCGACCGGCCTCAGCCTCCGACCGCACCTCGGCCAACTCACGGTAAGCCCGCATCCGCAGGGCGGCGTCGGGAACAAATTCAACGGGCAAATAGGCACCCGCCTCATGCCCGCCAACCGTCCGTCCCGGCACCTCCTCGAAGTCGAGGAAGTCGAGGGTGAGCGTCACGTCGATCACTTTTCGCTTCCGGATCCCCCGCAAAGCGTCCACGGCCTCCCGCAAAAGCTTACAATACAGATCGAAGCCCACCGCCGTGATATGCCCGCTCTGGGCGGTGCCCAGGAGGTTGCCGGCCCCCCGGATTTCCAAATCCCGCATGGCAATCCGGAAGCCGGCCCCGAGGTCGGAGTATTGTCGGATGGCCGAAACCCGTTTGCGCGCTTCTGAGCCGAGCATCAGGCTCCGGGGGAGCAACAAGAGAGCGTAAGCTTGGTGAATGCCCCGTCCCACCCGCCCCCGCAATTGATAGAGATCAGCTAGGCCGAAAAGATCCGCCCGATCAATAATCA
>CAZSPO010000034.1:0-6739 GCA_964608775.1 uncultured Chthoniobacterales bacterium
CAGCCCCGCCGACATGGCGGAGACTCTCATGCAAGCCCTGAAACGTTAACCTCATCCACGTCATCATTATGTCACTTACAGCCAAAGGACTTGAAGGAATTGTCGCCAACGAAACTCGCCTCAGCGATGTCCGGGGCGATGTCGGGCAACTGATTTATTGCGGATACGACATCAACGAACTCGCGGGTAAAGCGACTTACGAAGAGATCGTTTATTTGCTCTTGCAAAACCGGCTTCCGACCCGTCCTGAGTTGGAGGAGCTCACCACCCGGCTGCGGGAATGCCGCCAGCTGCCGGATGATGTGATCCGCTTTCTTACGACCGCCCCGAAGGGAGCCGCCCCGATGGATGTTTTGCGCACGGCCGTCTCGATGCTCGGGCTCTACGATTCCGCGGACTCAGATGAATCGGTCAAATCCGATCCCGACCTGGCGCGGGCGATTGGTCTCGTGGCGAAAGTTGGCTTGATCGTCGGCTATTTTCACCGGGCCAGACAGGGGCTTCCGCTTCCCCCCATCCGCCCGGACCTGGGCGAAGCCGCCCATTTTCTTTACTTGATCACCGGCGAAACGCCCTCTCAACAAGCCGTCGACACTTTGGATATGGCTTACGTCCTCCATGCCGACCACGGGATGAATGCCTCGACCTTTAGCGCCCGGGTAACCATTGCGACGTTGAGCGATATTTATTCAGCGGTCACCAGCGCTATCGGCACCCTCAAAGGCCCCCTCCACGGCGGAGCCAACGAAGGGGTGATTCATATGCTCCAGCAAATCGGGGAAGTTAGTCGGGTTGACGCTTACATTGAAGATGCCCTCGCGCAAAAAAAGAAAATCATGGGCATTGGCCACCGGGTTTACAAAGTGCTTGACCCCCGGGCTCCGCACCTTCGCGAAATGGCGGTGCGCCTTTCCAACCAACTCGGGGAACCGAAGTGGATTCAAATGAGCGAACGAATCGCCGCCCTGATGAAAGAAAAGAAGGGGCTCAATGCCAACGTCGATTTCTACTCCGCTACGGTTTACTACAGTCTCGGCATTCCGACCGATCTCTTTACCCCGATCTTCGCCATCGCCCGCACCAGCGGCTGGACCGCCCACATCCTCGAACAGCTCCACGACAATCGGCTTTACCGGCCATTAAGCGAATACATCGGCCAGCCGATCGGCAAAACCTTCGTGCCGATCGACGCCCGTTGACTTCGTCTGTCTCCCCCACGGGTCTTATCAAACATTGGGGTTTATTCCCGGTTTAAGGCGAGACCGGCTCCCGGCGGACCTGGCCTGCCACGGTGCCTCCTTTGCCCTCTTTGTTCCACCAACGCCCTACGTAACGGTCGGATTGAAATAAAATCCGTGCCGACCACATCTTCCCATCGCCCACCGGCACATCATCTAAAATCAACACCGCGCAGTCCCCGGCGAATTTCACGATGGCAGGAATGGGATAGTCGATCGTTCGACCTTGACGCCGGATTTTCCAAACGATGGCCCATGCGTCGCCTTGTTTGGGTTCGGCCCGGACGATTTGATAGCGGTCGCTTTTCTCCTCATCCCCCGACTTGGCGGCGGTCGGAGCCCATGTGCCCTCAAGCGTGGCATTCTCCAACATCGCGGAAAACCCGGCAGCCGTCATCTCCGCGCTCCTCGCAGAGAGCGGGAAAAGCGCGAGACAAAGCAGGGTGAGTAAGCATTTCGTCATGGTAGGAGCATAACGGCGGAATTTGGGAGATGCACCTGGAATGGGAGGAATGGCGAGGAAAGGCTTGCGCCGGGAAGAAGGAGGGCCTAAGGGATTCGGCTCCACGAATCGGTGCTCCCGTCGCGAAGGGAGCCGGGCTCCTTCCTCCTCTGAGAGCGAGCCGACTTTCTCATTAGCCCACGCCCTCTGTTTCCTTTGTCTACCGTGACCTTCTCCGACCTCGCCTTGTCTCCTGCCATCCAGCGGGCCTTGGCTGAAAAGCAATATAGCGAACCCTCCCCGATTCAAGCCGGGACAATCCCTCATTTGCTGGCGGGCCGCGACGTGATGGGGTGCGCCCAGACCGGCACGGGAAAAACGGCGGCATTTGCCCTGCCGATTTTACATCGGCTCTCCAGCCAGCCGTGCCCCCGGAAACCGCGGCGCCCACGGGCATTGGTTCTGACGCCAACCCGCGAGTTGGCCGCTCAAATCGCGGCGAGTTTTGCGGCTTATGGGAAGCATCTTGCCCTGAAACATCTCGTGATTTTCGGTGGGGTCGGTCAAAACCCGCAGGTGCGGGCTTTGCAAAGCGGGGTCGATATCGTGGTGGCGACTCCGGGGCGACTAGTCGATTTAGATCAGCAAGGCTTTATCGATCTGAGTGCGGTGGAAATTTTTGTGCTCGATGAAGCGGACCGCATGCTCGACATGGGGTTTGCCCCGGACGTGAAACGGATTTTAGCCAAGCTTCCAACCCGTCGGCAGTCGCTCCTTTTTTCTGCCACCATGCCCCCGGCGATCATGGAAATTGCAGACGGGTTGTTGCGCGATCCGGTGAAGGTGGCGGTGACACCGGTGGCCTCCACCGCCGAGCGAATCCGCCAGCACGTCTGTCACGTCGCGCGCCACGACAAGCTGCCCTTATTGGTGCATATATTGGGGGAGCATCCAAATGGATTGGTGCTGGTTTTTTCGCGGACCAAACATGGGGCAAACAAGCTAGTGAAAGCTCTAGCAGGCCACGGGATTCGGGCAGAGGCCATCCATGGGAACAAATCGCAGACGGCCCGGGAACGGGCGCTCGAACAATTTCGCACTGGGCGAAACCGGGTTCTGATCGCGACCGATATCGCGGCCCGCGGGATTGATGTGAAGGGGATTACCTTGGTCATCAATTTCGACATCCCCAATGAACCGGAGTCCTACGTGCATCGGATCGGTCGGACAGCTAGGGCTGGGGCGGAGGGGTTGGCGATTGCCTTTTGCGAGCCGGAAGAACGGGATGACCTGCGGGGGATCGAACGGTTGATCCGCCAGACCTTGCCTGTGTTGGAATCGCATCCCTACGCGCTCCCCACTCCCGAGCCCGGGGCCCGGGGGAGCCGGGCAAGACCCGCGTCTGGCGGCCAGGGTCGGCCGCGGAGAGGGGGAGATGGCGGTCGGGGGCGTCGGCGTCGATCCTGAATCGAAGAAAGGGGCCGGTCCCCCGCTCAGACGTTGAAACGAAACTCCATCACATCGCCATCTTTGACCTCGTATTCTTTGCCTTCAATCCGGAGTTTGCCGGCTTCCTTCGCGGCTGTGAAACTGCCGAGAGCCACCAAATCGTCGTGGGAGATCACTTCAGCCGCGATAAAGCCGCGTTCGAAATCGGAATGAATCACCCCGGCGGCGGCGGGGGCTTTGTCACCGGCGTGAATCGTCCAGGCGCGGGTCTCCTTTTCCCCCGTGGTCAGATAAGTGCGCAGGCCGAGCAAATGATAGACAGCCCGGATGAGCGCGGAAACGCCGCTCCCTTCGGTGCCCAGATCCTTCAAATAGTCGGCGGCCTCCGCGGGGTCGAGATCGACCAGTTCGCTTTCGATTTCGGCGCTGATCACCACCACCTCGGCAGCGAAGAGATCCCGCACATGGGCCCGGACACGTTCGACAAAAACGGCAGCAGGCGTCGCCGGATCTCGCGCCTGACCGTCGGCGGTGAAGTTAGCGAGATCGGACTCATTGACGTTGCAGGCGAAAATGACCGGTTTGCTGGTGAGCAGGAAAAAGCTCTGGAGCCACTTGGCTTCATCGTCGGTGACAGGGAGCGTGGCAGCCGGGCGTCCCGCATCGAGGTGAGGGAGGAGCCGTTCGAGAAGGGCGACTTCGTTTTTGGCAAGTTTGTCGCCTCCACGAGCGGCCTTTTGTTGACGGTCGAGCCGTTTCTGGGCGGAAGCGAGGTCGGCGAGGGTCAACTCGGTGGCAATGACTTCACTATCGCGAACGGGATCAAGGGAGCCGCTTACATGATGGATATCGTCGTTTTCGAAGCAACGAATGACCTGCACCACCGCGTCGACCTCGCGGATATGGCTGAGGAACTGGTTGCCGAGCCCTTCACCTTGGCTGGCCCCGGCGACCAACCCGGCGATATCGACGAATTCAATCGCGGCCGGGATAGTTTTCAACGATTTCGAGAGTTTCGACAGGCTGTCGAGTCGCGGGTCGGGCACGGTGACGACTCCGACATTGGGATCGATCGTGCAGAAGGGATAATTGGCCGCCTGCGCCTTGCGGGTGCGGGTGACGGCGTTAAAGAGGGTCGATTTTCCCACATTGGGGAGTCCGACGATACCGGCGCTTAGCATAGTGCGGCGCACCCTACGTGATGGGGGGATGGGGAAAAGAAAAAACGGCTTAACAGCGGGGCATTTCCCGTCGAAAGTCAGGGGCATGAGCCGCATTGCTACGTTAACCCGCGCGACGAGGGAGACCGACATCGTTTTAGAACTGCAAATCGATGGGACGGGCCGGGGGGAGATTGCGACCGGGATTCCCTTTTTTGATCATATGCTCGAGTTATTTGCCCGGCACGGCTTGTTTGATTTGCGGGTGAAGGCACAGGGTGATTTGGCGGTCGATTATCATCACACCGTGGAAGATGTTGGCATCGTGCTGGGGCAGGCATTCGGGGAAGCGCTTGGGGACAAGGCAGGCATCACGCGCTACGGCCATGCTTATATCCCGATGGACGAGGCCCTCTGTCGGGTGGTCGTCGATTTCAGTGGACGCCCCTGTTTTGTTTACGACGGTCCCGGGCAGCTCGCGGCGGTGCGAGATTTTGGTTATCATCTCGTGCTGGAATTTTTGCGGGCTTTTGCGGCGAGCGGTCGGCTGAATTTGCATGCGGCTGTGCTGGCGGGCAACGAGCCGCACCATGTGGCGGAAGCGTTGTTTAAAGGCTTGGCCCGGGCGGTGGCCATCGCCTGCCAGTTGGACCCGCGACGAAAGGGCGTCCCGAGCACCAAAGGGGTTTTATGACGGGGCGTAAGCAAACCGGGGAACCTGCCATGCCGCTGATCGCCTTGATCGATTACGATTCCGGCAATCTCTTCAGCGTCGCCCAAGCCCTGCGCAAGGTCGGGGCTGACGTGCAATTAGTAGATCGGGCGGAGGTGCTGGCGGAGGGGGCATTTGCCGGGTTGGTATTGCCCGGGGTGGGTGCCTTTGGCGATGCGGCAGGCAAATTGGAAAGTCGGGGGCTGTCGCGCCCGGTGCGGGACTGGATCGCGGCAGACCGCCCCTTCCTCGGCGTCTGTGTCGGATATCAATTGCTCTTTGAATCAAGTGAAGAATCCCCGGGCGTCGCAGGCTTGGGCATCTTGCGCGGGCGGGTGCGACGGTTTGCCTCAGGCGGCTTGAAAATTCCGCAGATCGGTTGGAACCAGGTGGCCTTTCGGCAGCGCTCAGGGGTCTTCAAGGGGCAGCCGGGGGATGCCTGGTTCTACTTCGTCCATGCCTATTTTCCGGAGCCCACCGAGAGCGAGATCGTGGCCGGGCAGACGGAATACGGGGAGTCATTCGCCTCCGCCGTGCAACGCGGGCGATTGGCCGCCACCCAATTTCACCCGGAAAAAAGCCAGGAGAACGGCTTGCATTTGCTGCGCCAATTCGTGGAGGGAGTGGGGTGATGCAACTTTACCCCGCCATCGATCTTCTCCAAGGGGAAGCCGTCCGCCTGGAACAGGGGCGGGCTGATCGAAAGACCGTCTACTCAAAGGATCCTCAGGCCGTGGCCGTCCGGTGGGAGGCTGAGGGCGGGGATTGGGTTCACATTGTCGATTTGGACGCCGCTTTCACCGGTGAGCTAAAAAATTTGGAAGCCATCCGAGCTATCACCGCTTCGGTGAAAATCCCGTGTGAACTCGGCGGTGGGATGCGAACTTTGCCCGCGATTGAACAAGCCTTGAGCGCCGGGGTCAAACGGGTGGTGATTGGCACAAAAGCCGTGGAAAACCCCGACTTTGTGTCGGCAGCCTTGCGGGCATTCGGAGCCGATCGGATTGCGGTGGGAATCGATGCGCGCAACGGCAAAGTCAACACGCGAGGTTGGACGGCCCAATCGAAAGTGGAGGCAGGCGAACTCGCTGGCCGAATGGTCGGGCTCGGGGTGCGCACTCTGATTTATACCGACATCGCGACCGACGGCATGTTGACCGGACCGAATTTACCCGCGCTCCGTCGGCTGGACGGCGAGGTAAAGGCTGATTTAATCGCGAGCGGCGGGGTGGCGAAGTTGGAAGATTTGACGGCGTTATCGGCGATCGAGGGTGTGACGGGCGCGATTATCGGCAAGGCACTTTACGACGGCGCAGTGGATTTGCGGGCGGCTTCGCGGATCGTGGCCGCAGCACGATCCGCGCAGTGAGCGGGTCACCAGACCGCCACGCGACGTCCGACATAAGGGCGGCGAACATTTTTCCGAACGACGACCCCGGATCGGCGGCTGCCATAGACAACGGTCTTCCGGCGATAAACCGGGGCGGAGCGGACCACAACCCGCCGGGAGGGGGCATAGTAACGAGGGCCGTAGTAGCGATAAGCGGGCGTATGGCCGACCGCTACACCCCAGCGAGGACCGCCGACAGCGAAGCCGAAGTTGACCCCTGCCTCGGCGCGAGGTGCGGTGAGGAAGGTAGAACCGCCAAAAATCAAGGCGGCCACAGCGAGTTTGGAGAGGAGTTTCATTATTTTGGTTGGGAAGGGGTGGTCGTGCTGGATCACCCGGTTTCAACAA
>CAZSPO010000034.1:6749-14924 GCA_964608775.1 uncultured Chthoniobacterales bacterium
ATGGACGCGGCTACCAGTTGGTTTATTCAGCGAAGATCTGCGTGAGGGCGAGCGGCCATGCGGGCCAAATCAACCGGCGGCCGACCTTGGGAGCCGATTCACGAATGGCCCCCACCCCTTCAGTGGCCCCGGCGTCCGCGTGGGTCGGGCCGAAACGCCTGAACGTAAACCACCCCGATCAGCGCCGATTTAACTGTCGATAAATCGAGCAGATGCCGCATGTCGAGGAAGTCACCCTTTTCCACAACCCGAGAAATTTCCTTCTCCAAATTAACCGCCCGATCCGGCATTGGCTGGGAGTTAAAGAAAACTCCGTGATTGTGAAGAATTTGGCCGTCAGCTGGTGGGTTTCCTGGATTAACGTAGAAAGCGGCTTCGAGATGTTCGCGATCGAAGAGGGAAAGATCGGCGGTGGTATCGACCCCCGCCCCCGAAATCAACCCGGTAAGATCGTGATGACGCGGTTGCCGGTCGATTTCAAACCAACTTTCAAAATTTGAAGGGTCGATGATCATCTTTCCGTTGGCCGGTTTGTTGTCGATCACCGGCGATTTAAGCACGCCGCTGCCATGGATTTTGCCCATCTCCGCCCGCATCGCAATCCCCAGCGCCCCGCGATAATCCCAGCGCCTCTCTTTCGCCAAATCGAATAACGCCCGGTAAATCTCCCCAATGGTCGCGCCAGTCGGCTGGTCGGCTTCGAAATAAATCAACTCGTTGAATGGACCGGCAATCGAGACATTGAATCCCGTCCGCAACTCCACCTCTCCCCCATCCTGGCGTGGGATCAGAAAATCGGCGGTGTCATGCCCATCGGTAGGCAGCCAGACCATCGTGCCGCCGACCGTGACCATTTCCCCCATTAAACCAAAATAATCCGACAACCGGTCACCCAGTCCACCAAGCCCGAGGGAATATTCCGTTTCCGAAAAAGGTTTTGAGATGATGTGTTCGGGTGTCACCCGACTCTGAAGCACATCCTGGATGTCTCCGAGCACCTCAATGCCGCCCGGTTCCTCGGTGCCGGGGATGAAGCGCATCCGTCCAATGGGTGTCGTGGTCGTCTCAAGCTGATCCCATTGGGCAAGCAGACCGATTTCGCGGACATGGCGTTCCGCTGCGGCCCGGGCGTCCGCAAGGCCGGGATACTCCGGCACCCGCCCCCCGAGGCCACTGATGTTCATCACTTGACGGGCATAAGCCTGGAGCCCGGCGATGGCGATAAACCCCTGGCGCTCCTCCATGGCCCGAGCGGCAGAGAGAAACAGGCGGAGCCCGGCGCTGCTGAGATATTCGACCCGCTGCAAATCGATGATCACGCCCTGCACCGTCTCATCCAGTTGCGCATCGAGTAGCTGCTGGAGTTCGCGTGTTCCGAAGGCATCCAACCGCCCTTGTGGGTGTAAGGCCAGGATGCCGTCCCTTTTGTCGCAGGTAATCTTCATCCGCTTGCTCTACCCGAAAGTCGGGGACTTGGAAACGGCCAATGCACCCAACCGGCGCGTCAGTCGCCGCACGGGAGCCCAGCGTTGCGGTGGGAGCCATGGAGTGGTAATCATTCGTCGATGGTCGCTACTCTTTTGCTCACCACCGTCGCGCCCGATCGCCCGGGCCTTGTTGAAACCGTTGCGCAAGCTGTGGCGCAAAACGAGGGAAGCTGGCTAAGCAGCCGACTCTGCCGACTCGGCGGTCAATTCGCGGGCATCATTCAAGTACAGGTGCCGACGGAGGGGGAGGCAGCGCTGCGAGCGGAGTTGGCCGCTCTGGCCACGCGCGAAATCCGGGTCGACATTTTAAATGTCACGCCACCGCAACCTGGCGAAGGTCGGGCTCCCCTTCGAATCGAGCTGACGGCCAATGATCGACCGGGAATTGTTCGCGACCTCACAAGATGCCTGGCGCAATTGGGGATGAATGTCGAAGATTTCACCAGCCGATGCAGCAGCGCCCCCATGACCGGTGAACCCCTTTTCCAAGCAACCGCCTGGGTCCGTCCGCCTGCCGGGATGGAGAATGCCACCATTCAGGCGGCGCTGGAGTTGTTAGCCGATGATTTGATGGTCGAGATGCATCCTGCCGAATTGGCCCCGCTTTAACCCCGTTTTTTCACCTCTCACATTCTCAATCTATGGGCATTTTATCTTGGATCATTCTGGGCCTTCTCGCCGGGGCGCTCGCTAAATTCATCATGCCGGGTCGGCAACCTGGGGGGTGTCTGCTCACCACCCTGTTGGGGGTCGGGGGGGCCGTGGTAGGGGGCTGGATTGGCGCTTACTTTGGCTGGGGCCGGGTCGATGTTTTTGATTTGCGCAGCCTCGGCTTGGCCATTTTGGGGGCCATTGTGATCCTGGCCATCCATCGCGGCCTGACCGGAAAGCGCTGATTCCCAAGCACTTAACTGAAAGCTAAGCGGTTTTTTATGGTTGCGCTTGCCTCCCAGGTTCGGGAGTCGTGTAATTGGAAATCGCAGCGGGGGCGCGATTTAGCCGGGCTAAAGTCACTCCCGCTTTCTCAATGCAGAGCGACTCCTCATCTTCCCCAACCGATTCTGATTATCCTGCCGGTAAACTGGTGGGACGGCTGCTTAAGCTCAGTTGGAAGTATCGATGGGGATGTTTCAATGTCCTCCTCTTGCAAACGTTCCAGCTAGCGTTAACCCTGACGGCGCTCGGTTTTACGGGGTTGGGCATCGACGTCATTCATCATGCGAGTGACCCGAGTGTGCCGACGGCCCGCTGGCCACTGGGGATTGATCCGCCGGACCACTGGAGCCCGCTCCAGGAGCTTTATCTGGTGGCGACGCTCATCCTAGCCTTTGCCCTGATCAAAACCGTGCTCGGTTTTGCTAACACCTTGGCTATCGGCCATTTAGTTCACCGCCAGTTGGTGGTCGATCTGCGGTCCATGGTTTACGACAAGTTGCAGCGGCTTGGGTTTCGCTTTTACGACAACAGCGGCACGGGGAGTTTGATCAATCGGGTGACCGGGGACGTGATGGCGGTGCGGACCTTTGTGGATGGGGTCATCCTGCCAATTCTGGTGGTCATGATGTCCCTTGTTTTTTACCTGCAATACATGTTGAGCATTCATGTATGGCTGACATTGGCGTGTCTGGCGACCACCCCGGCGCTCTATTTTTTAGCGGTGCAATTCTCCCGAAAAGTGCGGCCCGCTTATCGGCGGAACCGGGAGTTGGTGGACAACTTGATCCGCAAGCTGGCCGAGACCATCCAGGGGATGCCGGTGATCAAGGGGTTTGGACGGGAAAAAGAGGAGACGGAACGCTTTGTCGATGCCGCCCAACAGGTGCGGGAACAGCAGCGATGGGTTTTTACCCAGATCAGTCGGTTCAGCCCTACCATTGGGTTTATGACGCAAATTAACATGGCGATCCTCCTGCTTTATGGGGGCACCTTGATGATGCGCGGCGAAATCCCGCTGGGGACTGGGCTCGTGGTCTTTGCGAGTTTGCTGGGGCAATTTTCAAATCAGGTGAACCAAATTTCCAGTATCACCAATCATATCCAGCATTCCTTTACCGGTGCCCGCCGGGTCTTTGAAGTGCTCGACCGTCCCGTCGAAGTAAAAAGTCGACCCGGTGCCGTGCGGCTTGTGGAACCAAAAGGCGAGGTGATCTTTGAAAATGTATCATTCGAATACAAAGAGAATGCGACCGCGCTGCGGGACGTTTCATTTGCGGTGAAGGCCGGGACTTGTGTCGCGATTCTTGGGGCGACGGGGTCGGGCAAAAGCGCCCTGCTTAGTTTGATTCCGCGGTTCTATGATCCGAACGCGGGGATCGTCCGGCTGGATGGGCATGATCTGCGGGATCTCGATGTGGAAGATCTGCGGCACTGCATTGGGATTGTCTTTCAGGAGAGTTTCCTCTTCCGGCAGACGATCGCGGAGAACATCGCATTTGGAAATCCAAAGGCGACCCAGGCGCAAATCGAGGCGGCCGCTCAGATTGCGCGGGCGCACGATTTCATCCTGGCTCTGCCGGAAGGATACGAGACGCGGGTGAGCGAGGCCGGCTCCGATCTCTCCGGAGGTCAGCGTCAACGGATTGCGATCGCCCGGGCGATTTTGTTGAAACCGGCCATTTTGCTTTTGGACGATCCGACTGCGGCCATTGATCCCCAGACGGAGCACGAGATTTTGGAGGCGATGGAGAGCGCGATGCGGGGGCGAACGACCTTTGTGGTGGCGCACCGATTAAGCACCTTGCGCCGGGCGGATATGATTTTGGTATTGGAAGCGGGGCAGATTGTGGAAATGGGAAGCCACCGCGAGTTGATGCAACGGGACGGGCATTACCGGAAGGCGGCGAGTTTGCAAATCATTGATGATGAGTTGGAGGTCTTCGGGCCGATTGAAAGGAGTATCGCGGGATGAAATTTGGCGGTTCAAGCATGGGCAGTGTCAGTACCAAAGGGTTGGATTCGGGTGAGCGCCCGTCCAGCGGCACCCTTGATCTCGCGTTGCTCAAGCGGCTCTTCACCTTCACCCGGCCTTACGCGGCCTCGCGCAACCTCCTATTCGCGCTGGTGGTGATACGGTCGATGCAACTTCCCATCCTCGCCTGGATGGTCGGGGCCATCATTGATTGGACCGTCACCCACCGTGACCTGCCCACCCTCTTTTGGTTGGCTGGCGGCTATCTGCTGTTTGCCGCGTTGGCGGACATTACATTTTGTTATCGGCAACGGTTGGCGTTGAACCTAGGGGAGAGCGTTATTCGCGACCTGCGCATCGCCGTGTTTCGCCACTTGCTGAAGATGCGGATGGGCTATTTCCATCGCCACTCGATTGGGCGAAGCATTTCGCGATTCACCACCGACGCGGAAGCGGTGCGGTTGGGGGTGCAGGATGTGTTGTTTGTCACCATGGTTCAGGGTGGACAAATGCTCGGGGCGGCCGCTTTGATGGTCGTGTATGATCCGATTCTGTTTCTGATTGTGCTCGGGCTGGTGCCGGTCTTGTGGGTGTTGAACAAGCACTTTAGCAAACGCCTGAGCCTCGCCCATCGAGAGGTGCAGGAAAGTTACAGCCGTTTGACATCTAACATTGCCGAATCGGTGAACGGCATCCGGGTGACGCAGGGGTTTGTGAGGCAGGATGTGAATTCGTCCCTTTTTCAAAGCTTAGCGGCTGTGCATGGCGAGTATAACATGAAGCTGGCCCGGACCACCGGCGTCTTCATCCCTCTGTTGGAGTTAAACAGCCAGATCTTTATTTCCGTTCTCATTGTGTTTGGCGGTTATCAAGTGCTTTACCTCGACCACGGGGTGCAGGTGGGCGAGTTGATCATGTTTTTCTTTTTGGCGAACCTCTTCTTCAGCCCGATCCAGAACTTGGGTAACCAGTATAACAACGCCCTGAACACCCTCGCCGGGGCCGAGCGGCTTTTTGATTTTCTCGATTCTAAACCGGAATGGGAAGAACCCGCCGACGTGAAACCTCTGCCTCCCATCGACGGGCGTGTGACCTTCCAATCGGTCCACTTCACCTATGGCACCGATCGTCCCGCCCTGCGGGGAATTAGCTTCACGGCGGAGCCGGGGCAGACCGTCGCGTTGGTTGGCCACACCGGCAGCGGCAAGAGCACGATCATTAACTTGCTTTCGAAATTCTATCTTCCCACCGCCGGACAGGTGCGGATTGACGGTCATGACTTGGCCGATGTCTCAGCGGAATCGCTCTACCGGCAAATGGGGATGGTGTTGCAGCAAAACTTTTTATTCTCTGGCTCGGTGCTAGAGAACATCCTGTTTGCAAAGCCGCAGGCGAGCCGGACGGATGTGGAAGCCGTGATTGAATCGCTCGGTTGCCGGGCCTTGTTTGACGCCCTGCCCGAAGGACTCAACACGGCCGTGGGGGAACGCGGTGGCGGGCTCTCACTCGGGCAGCGACAACTGGTCTGCTTCGCCCGGGCGATGCTGGCGAACCCGCGCATCTTGATTTTGGACGAGGCGACTAGCTCGATTGACGCCATGACAGAGGTGGTCTTGCAGGATGCGCTCACCACGTTGTTACAAAACCGTACTAGCTTTCTCGTCGCGCATCGGCTCTCGACGATCCGTCGGGCGAATTTGATTTTGGTGCTGCAAATGGGCGAAATTATTGAGCGTGGCACTCATGAAGAATTGCTCCGGTTAGACGGGACGTATGCCCAACTCTACCGGCAGTTTGTGCGGGCGACAACGGAACGTGACGTCCCAGGGTGATCGCGGCAGTCTCCCGATAAGCCTCCCCATGCATCCCGATCAAGTCCAGCTCCTTCAGGGCACGTATTCCAGCCGCGATTTTTCGCATGGGAACACCCTGCCCTTGGTGACGCGACCGTGGGGCATGGTAAATTGGACCATGCAAACGGGGGAGGATCCGTGGTTCTTCCATCCTTCCCGCCGTCGAATCTGGGGAATCCGGGCGACTCACCAACCGAGCCCGTGGGTGGGCGACTACGGGGCATTTTCTCTGATGCCACAGACCGGCGTGATGGAGCTGAGTTGTGAACGGCGGGCGAGCGCCTTTGCCTGGTCGACCACCACCCTGCACCCGGCCCTGCTTGAGGTGGACCTGTTGCGATACGGCTGTGTCACCCGTCTGACGCCTTCGGAACGGGGCGGGGTCATGGAAATCCTGCCACGGATCGAGCGGGGGCCGGTCCGGTTGTTTTTGGATGTGCCGACTTCTCCCCAAAGCACTTTGGGCCGGACGGAGATTCGCCTGGCCGATGATGGGCGGCATTGGAGTCTGGTGTTACGCCATCATCATGGTGGGGTGGCGGCGGGGTTTGCCATGCACGTCGTGATCCAGTTTAGCCGGTCGGCGGAGAAATGGGGGCTGACCCAGCCGGGGGCATTGGCTCCTGGGAAACGGGGCGGCTCAGGGGAACAGGTGGGGGCGTTTGTGGAATGGAGCCTGCCTCCGGGGGAATCGGTGACCCTTGCGATTGGGACCTCTTTTATCTCGGAAGAAATGGCCTGGCACCATCTCGCATCGGAGTGCGGGAGCTTCGACCGGACGCACCGGGAGGGATACGAGGTCTGGGCGGAGGCAATGGGGCGGGTGGAGATCGAAGGGGGGGAAGCGCGAGACCGGGAGACCTTCGCGAGTTGCCTGTATCGCACCTTGCTTTATCCGCGGATTTGGCATGAACCCGTGCCGGGAGGCGGGGTGCGCCATTGGAGCCCATTTGACGGGCAGGTGCATGAAGGGGAATTCCATACCGACACGGGATTTTGGGATTCCCATCGCACCTTATTTCCGTGGCTGCATTTGCTTTACCCGGATCGGGCCGCTGGGATGCATCGCGGATATGGCCATGCGGCGACTACCTTCGGTTGGCTGCCACAATGGGCGTCGCCGGGATTTCGGCCGATTATGATCGGTTCGCATAGCGACGCCGTGGTGGCGGATGCTTTGGCAAAAGGGGTGGGCAATTTTGATCCGGCCCCCCTTTATCGGGCAATGCTGCGAGGGGCGACCGAAATCCCGCAGAGGGGGGAACCGGGAGGCCGGACGGGGCTCGCGGATTGGCTGACGTTGGGCTATCTGCCGTGGGAGCCGGGAGCGAAATCTCCCGCCGCCGCGACTCTCGATTACGCTTACGACGATTGGTGCGTGGCGCAGGTGGCCGAGCAGCTTGGGGACTGGGAGAATGCGGCCCGTTTTAGGGAATCAAGCGGCTCTTACCGGCGCTTGTTTGATGCGGACGTGGGATTTTTTCGGGGGCGCACCCGAAGTGGGGAGTGGCGGGAGCCGTGGAGCCCGATTCAATGGGGGTTTGAATATGTGGAGGGAGGGGCGTGGCAAACGCTCTGGAACGTGCCGCACGATCCGGTCGGGTTGGCGGCGTTGTTGGGTGGGCCGGAGGCGCTAGTCGGGAAGCTGGAGGCGATGTTGAAAGGGCCAGCCGATTTTGAGGTGGGAAGTTATAAGCGTGAGATTCATGAAATGACGGAAATGGCGCTGGGGCGGTTCGGGCAGTATGCCCATTCGAATCAACCGAGCCACGGGGCGCTCTGGTATTTCACCGCCGCAGGGGGACAACCGTGGCGGACCCAGTATTGGGTGAGGCGGGTGCTTTTGGAGCTCTATCATCCGGGGGCGACCGGATTTGCCGGGGATGAAGACAACGGGGAAATGGCGGCATGGTATTTGTTTGGAGCA
>CAZSPO010000035.1:0-14915 GCA_964608775.1 uncultured Chthoniobacterales bacterium
CGGCGGGAAGTTGGCTCTTCAACTTCACCGATGGTGTAGGAGCCCCGACCTTGGGGGAAACCTTCACCCTGATCAATTTCGATTCCCAGATCGGGTTCATCACGACAGATTTCGGCTTCACCTACACCGGCACCCTCCCATCGCTCGGCGGGACCTTCAGCCTCTCAGGGAGTGCCCTTCAATTCACGGTCGACACAATCCCAGAACCTGGCAGCGCCCTCCTGTTTCTGCTCGGCGCTGTCGGCTTGTGCCTCCGCCGCCGCCGGGTCGAGCGTGTGGGGTAAAGACCGAGGTCGCCTGATCGACGTTTCGCCCCGCGCGGGCCAACTGAGGGCTGAGGCGCTTAATGGGAAGCGGGCGGGGGAGAACCGAGGTTGGTCTTGGAAGGGAGCATGATCTGTTTGGCCCCCAGGGCAGCGTAGTCAGCCGGGTTACAGGCGAGCACGATCACTTGGAGCCCCTGACCCGCCGCCAAATCGAGCATCCGTTGGAGGGTTTGCACCCGATCCGGATCGGAATAAGCGAAGGCGTCGTCAAATATCACCGGCAGTGAACCGCCAAACCCGACGCTTAAAATTTCTGCCATGGCCAAGCGCACGGCGGCGGCCACTTGTTCCTTGGTGCCCCCACTCAGAGCTTCGAAGGAGAGTGCCCCCCCGCCATGGGTGGTTCGGACGAGTTCCAGCCCTTGAAACGCGTTATCGTGGAAGACCACTTTTGCATGGGTGCCAGAGCCAAAAAGGCAGGTGAGATAGCGGGAAATGGTATCCGCTAAGGGTTGGGTAAAGCGGGTGGCCAAAGTACGCTGGGCATCGGTGAAGAGGGTGTCAAGCAGCCGGATCGCTTCGGCTCGACGACTGACTGCCGCCAAATGAGCTTCGGCTGCCTCCGCACGGGCCGTTTCAAAGGCGAGCGCAGCCCGAGGATCTTCGCTCCCATCCGAGATTAACTGGGTCTTTGCCACGGCACAACGGGTCCGGGCATCGGTGAGCGCCTGTTGCGTCGATTCGACCGAGCGCCGCAAGCGAACGACATCGTTGCGGGCATGCGGGGCGTTAAGTTCCGCCAAACCGCGACGCGTGGTGTCCAAAGCCTCTGTCGCAGTCGAAAGAGCCAAGCGAAGCCGGGTAAGGGTGGCCGCGCGGGATTCCGTGTCGCCATCGGTTTCCTCCCAGGTGCGAAGTTGGATTTCCCGCTCCTGCACCGCTCGCCGTTCCTGCTCCATGGCATTCGTTCCCTCCGCCAATCGTTGGGTCGCCTCTTCCGCCGCTTTAAAATGGGCGTCTCGAAGGGTTTGGAGGGTGATCTCCGCTTGTTCCGCTGCGGCGAGGCAGGCATCGGCCCGGCTCAATTCCCCACGCGCTTCATCCAGAGAACCCGGGTGAGCTGAGTGAGCCCCTGTCAGCGCGCGCCGTTGGCTTTCGGCTTCTGCCGCTGCCAAAGCGGCTTCGGCTTCCGCCACTTTCCCCGGGAGCCCCTCGCCATCCGCCTCTCGCAAAGCCTCCTGGGAATGGTCGATACGCAGCAGCCATTCCCTCCGTTTCGCCACCACTTCCGCCGCCGCAGCGACCGATGCGACGCCGAGGGTTTCCAGGCATTTTTGAAAATGATCTTGGGCTTGCTGATGCGCCATCCGGGCTTGGGCGAGGCCGTTTCCACCGCCGGGACGGATTTGGAGTCGGACGTTCTCGCCGATCTGAATCTCTGTGTCGACGGTCAGGACGATCGATTCGCCGATTTCAAGTCGGCTTGCGCCCACCACAATGGGTTGGTCGGAGGCCAGGACTTGCAAACCGGCGGCCATGGCGCGTAACCCCGCTTCGCTGGTTGAGACTTCGGTTTCGCCCTGCCGCAGCGTTTGCAATGCCGGTTCGTCGACCTTGGGTAGCTTGGCCAATTCATGGCGGTCGTGGGCAAGCTGGCTTTGCAACGTCCGGACCTGCTCAAACCGTTCCCGCATTCGCAGGAGCGCCTCCCTTTTTTCAAACTCCGCCACCGTAGCCGCCACGAAATCCCGGCTTTGACGCGCCGCTCGCACGGCCTCGGCAGCGGCATCAAAATCGGCCAGTGATTGGCTGGCCCGCTCCCGGAGATGGCTCGCCTTCCGCTCCAGTTCCCGGGCGGATTCGGTCATGGGAGTCAGCGCTTGGAGACGTTCAGCCAGCTCTTGTCGCAGTCTCGCGATCCGTTGGTCGGCCGCCTCTTGCTCGGAAAGCGCCTTTTGAGCGGCATGCAGGGCGCGCTCCTCTTCTTCTTGTCGGCGAAGGAGGGTTTCCACGCGTGCGAGTCGCTCATCCGCTGCCTTGGATTGTTGCGTCACGCTTTCCAAACTCTTCTCCCCCTCGGCCATGTCCCGGGAGGCCGTTTCGAAGGCATCGATGGCAGCGGTCAATCGCTCGAAACGCTCGGTGGCTGCCTTTTTTCCCGCTTGAGCGGTGTCGGATTGTGCGTGGGCGTTGGCCAATTCGCTACCGGCTTTCGGTTTTCCGTTGTCGCGATAAATTCTATCGGTTTCCTGCCGGAATCGGGCGGCTAATTCGGCGTCGAAATCGGATTGGACAGCCAGGGCTCCGCCGATGTGTTGAAGCCGTTGGAGGAGCGGCCCCTGGTGAGCGGTCGCTTCGGGGGCGGGGTCGTGGCCGCTAAACCCTTGGCGCACCCAAAGATGAGCCCATTGTCCGGGCAGCTCTTTCTTCCCAATATTTTCCGGGGCTTGGAGAATCCGGAGCAACTCCGCTTCCGCCGCCTCCCCGGTCAAGGTCTGGTGCCCCTGGGGAGTGAGGGTGGTCGTGCCGCGGGGGGTGAATCGTTTTTTTAACTGATACTCGATGTCGCCAAGGGAGAAAGCGATTTCCACCTCCGGCTCGCCGCCTTGATGGGATTGCATGGCGCGATGATGTTCCGTGGCTCCTTTGGCTTTCAGGAAAAACCCACGGTGCAACGCCTCGACAAGGGTGCTTTTACCACACTCATTGGGGCCGCCGATGAGGGTGCGGCTGCGGTCGAAATCGATCTGGAGATGGTGATGAAGCCGATAATGGCGAAGGGTGAGGGAAAGGAGGCGCATCGGTTGGCGAATCAGCGGGTCAGGCAACTGGCGTGCAGTTCGCGCAGGGCAATCTGCGCAATCGCATCGCCGTCGGCGGCTTTGGCTACGAGTTCCTGGGCCACCCTGGCGATTAAGGGATCGGTAGCCCGTTGCGTGAGGGCTTCGACTTCCGCCGGGGTGGGCGCGACCACGGTGCGGGTGATCAATTTTAAGCGGAGCAACCGGGCGATGAGGGTGTCGATCAGGGTTTCCAGCTCCGTGGTCGCTTGAATGCCGAGGGTGCCGGAGAGTTCGAGTCGCAGGAGATCTTCCTGGGCACGCGGGCCGATCAGGGCTTCGATTTCGGAGCGGAGAAGGGACACGGCGGCGTCCTCGGCGAGGTTCCGCTCCAGCTTGTGCCAGCCGAGTCGACCGGTTCGCCGCGCCTCCACCTGGGGGGTGACCCCTCGTTCCGCTGTGACCACCAGCACATGGCCAGGTTGGTTGGCCTGACTTTTGGGGAACCGATCGGTCTCCGGGGTGCCCGCATACCAAACATTCGACGCGATCGACTTCGTCCCGTGCCAGTCCCCGAGTGCGGCGTAATCAAAAGCCGCAAGGTCGAGCCGCGAAAAATCGATCTGATTCGTCGCAGTCGGCAGTTCTTCCTCGTCGGCATCCCCGCCAAACCCCGCCACACTGCCATGAGCCAGAATAATGCGGATTTTGTCGTCCGCCCGGTTAAAAAGCCCGGGTTCCCGCAGCCAAGCGGTGGTGTCAGCAGATTCTGCCCGTCGGAGAAGCGGGCAGGGGAAGAGCACGGCTTCCTCCAGCTCCACTGGCTCGGGTCTCCTCAACACGTGAAAATTGGGGGCTAGCCCGGCCTGTTCCTGCTGGAAAAATGGTTGATCCCACAACGCTCCCGGCCCGCCATGATCGTGGTTGCCTGGAATCGCATAGACCGGTAGCGCCATGTTTCCAATGGCGGCACAGGCAGCCGACACCATGGCTTGGGTCGGTGTCGGGGAATCGAATAAATCCCCAGCGACCAGAATAAACGCAGCCTGTTGAGCCCTCGCCTCATCCGCAATGCGCCCTAAAACCGCAATCCGCTCCTGCTGGACGAGCGCTCGTTTATGGCTGTCCTCAATCCCGGCAAATGGCTTTCCAATCTGCCAGTCGGCGGTGTGTAAAAAACGGGGCATGCTTAGGCATTCATGTGATTTATCTAGCGAAGATCGGGGGGGCTGGCCGGTTCGACCACCGGGGGGACTTCGAAAGAAGTATCGCACTTTGAACAATCAAGGGAAGATTAACCCCACTGTTTCATAAAACCCGTCGGCTCCGCCTGAACGTTTTCCGCAGCGCCTTGTGGTTCTGGGTGGCACCTTGGAAAAATAAGAATTGCGAGCGGCCCGTGACAATAGCGGGAAATGAGGGTAGGCAAAAGTCTCGTCTTTCTCTCATGCCCGCCACACCTCACGACCTCGCCATTATTGGAGCCGGCCCAGCCGGTTGTGCGGCGGCCATCACGGCGGCGTCGGCCGGGTTGCGGGTGGTCCTTCTGGAGCGGGCCAGCTTTCCACGGGAAAAAATCTGCGGCGATTGTCTTAACCCGGCTGTCTGGCAAGAACTCGACCGGCTGGGAGTCCGGGGGCTGCAGTTGGCTGGCGGTCGAGCGCTTCACCGCGTGGTTTTCGGAGAATTAAATGGCCGCTGCCACGAGATCAATCTTCCCCCTACCCCCGCCACCCCGGAATATGCGGTGAAACGGTCGGTGCTCGACTTACTCCTCGCGGAACGCGCACAGGCCGTCGGAGCCGATCTTCGCTTTGACACCACCCTCACGGCGATCGAAGAGGGGCAGACATGGGAACTCGCCACCCGCCGGGGATCGGTCCGGGCTAAAATGCTCCTCGCGGCCGACGGTCGCAATTCCACTGTCGCCAGCCTCCGCCGCATCCGACCCCGGGCCCGAGATCAGCGCGTCGCATTTCAGACGCATCTGGCGGATTCGGCGATTGAGGCCGGCACGGTCCAGCTTCACTTGCATCGAGCGGGTTACGCCGGGCTCGCCGATGTGGGAGGCGGGGTCACCAACCTCTGCCTCGTCTCCCCTCCCCGAGAAGTGATTGCGATTCGGAAATGGGCGGCCGATCGGTTCAGGGTGCGGACGACCGCCGCTTGGCGAAGCATCACCCCCATCGCCCGTGCCGATCTGCGCTCTCCTCATCCCCGCCTCTTATTCGCTGGCGATGCCCGGCGGGTGGTGGAACCTTTCACGGGCGAAGGGATTTATTACGCCCTCGGCTCCGGACGACGTGCCGCCGAAGTCTGGGTGAAAATGGCAGCCAACCATTGTGCCGACGCTCGGCCCCCTTACGAACGCGCCCTCCGCTCGCTCTACGGCCATCGGCTCTGGTGGAATCAACTCGCCCATCTCGCCGTGGTTTACCCTCGCCTCGGCTCCTTCACCTTTGCTGCTGCCGCCCGATTTGGCTGGCTCAACCTCCTGACCACTAAGGTGGTGCAACCCCTTCCTCCCCTTATGAAACCGTGCCGTGAAACATTGAGCGGATAGCGATGGCGAAAACCTTGTGTGACTGGAAAAAGAAAGAAATCGAGCGTGGCGGCCCCCTGCTACTGCATTTGCTCGAACACCCCCGTTTTTATTGCCGGAAATGCGCCCGTGCCGCATCGTTGTCTAAAGTTCTTTGCAAACCCGCTCCCATGAAGAAATTATGTTCGGAAAGGCCTCCCGCCGCTCACGTTGCTGATTGATCCCCCATGAAACCGCTCCTCCTCTCTCTCCTGCTGCTCACGACTGGCCTCGCTTCCATCCAGGCCGGTGATATGACGGAACGAATCGACCAAGCCACGGCTATTCTTTCCGCGAAACAGGGCTCCATGCATCCGATTCCCCAGAGCCTCCTCGACTACGCTGATGGAGTCGCCATCTTCAAACTCACCCAGGCCGGATTCGTCATCGGTGGCAGTGGTGGCCAGGGCATTCTGATCGCCCGCCTCGCCCCAGCCGGGCCTCCTCCACTGCCCCCTGCCGCCACCCTTCCCCCGGCCGCTCCGGCTTCGACCACCGAGAGTTCTACCACTGCCATCCAATCCGATGGCACAGTCGTTCAACAGACCGTCACCACGACGGTCACCCCGCCTGCCTCTCCCTCGACTCCCGAAACGTCCGCCGAACTTGTTGACCCCGCCCTTCCCCCACCGCCGCCCACCCCGGCTCCCCCCATCCGCCATTGGAGCGCTCCCTCCGCTTTCAATCTCGCCGGTGGCTCGTTCGGAGCTCAAATCGGGGCATCGAAAGAATATTACATTATCCTGCTAAAAGGATCAGAGGCCATCGACCTGTTTACGAACCCCGGTAACGTCTCCTGGGACGCCTCCGCCAAAGGGCTGGTGGGCAACACTTCCGACGGCGTGGGAATCAATGATCTGCTCAAGCAGAAAATCATCATCTACCGATCAACAGAAGGGGTTTACGGCGGAGCAACCATGGCGGGGACCTCCATCAGTCTGAATGAGAAGGTCAACCACCAAACCTACGGCCCCGAAGGAAGTGTGAGACGGATTCTGAGCGGTGAAATTCCTTTCCCCCCCGGCATGGAGCCGCTCATTCAACTCTTGAACGGCCAACAACCCTGACGCCCGAACCCTGACGCCCGACAACGCACGTCGTTCTGCCCTAAGCTAACGTGTTGACGCGCCCTTGGCCCGCGTCAAACGGCCCGCGTCAAACCATTCCCTGCCATGGCCACGATGTCAGGAGAAGGCAGAAGGGGCATGACTGATGGAATTTCACCAACCTCATCATCGTTACGAGCAGGTTTTGGTCAGTTTCAGATACAAATTCCATAATTCATGCGCTGACCCCTTTTGCCTTCTCCAAATGGGGGGCAGTGCGGGCACTCAACTCGGCTTTGGCAATGGGTTCGGTGCAACTTGGACTGGAGGGTGGGCATTTTAAGAATTAACGAGCATAATATGGGCGCCTTTTTTATTGTGAGTTGCATTGTTATAGTTCAGCTAATCAGCTTTTCCTCGTGGGTGTTATTTCTCTATCGATTGAAAAGCAGCAATAAGAAAGTGTGGCTAGAACTTGGGAGCCCCACGATACTTCGATCTAGTGATCATTTCGCTGTAATCCGGTTTTTGCTTAAAGGTCGGCATTTAAGGCTGGGAGACCCAATCGTTTCCGCCCTCGGAATCGCCAATATAGTATCTTTAGGATTGTCAATAGCCATCGTTCTAGCAATTTCTGTTGTAATTGCTTATGGAGCATATAAAGGCGGGGTACGTGCTTATTGAATGGGAAAGCCAATAGGGTTACCTCCTTCGGGCACAGCTGCCACGACCAGTCCCCGGCTGGGAAAGGCAAAGGGGCATGTATTGTGGGATTTGTGTCTTGATTTGACCAAAGATGGGCGATGCCTCTCATTGAGCTGATAAAATCCCAAAATACAAGCGCTGACCCCTTCTGCCTTTCCGGATGCGCCCGTCAGGTCATCGGCTATGAGGGTCGGGCCCGGCTCCCGCATGGGCCGTCATGAACCGGCTGCGATGGGGGGCGACTGAGCGGGGTCGCGAGTTAACTCCCGGGGTGGTTGAGCCGGAAAAGTCGGATCGCGAGACGGTTCTTCGCCCGGAGGTCGAAGACTGACGAGATAGGAGACAAGGGCGTCTACCTGGGCGGGGGTCAGATTTTTGCCGTAGGCGGGCATGTTCCCTCCGCCTTGAATGACCTGCCGGACCAGTTGTGGCTCGGTCAATCGGGTGCCGACCGCAGCCAAGTCGGGTCCGCGGTGGCCGCCGATTCCATCGATCGCATGGCAGTTCCGGCATTGCTGCTGCTGAAGGACAAGGGCTCCTTGCAGCTCAAGTGGCGTACGATTCTTCAGGGCGCTATCCGGCGTCAAATCGCTGCTCCAGGCGGCCATGACGGGGGACCACGGGGCGGTGGCTCCGAGGTAGGTGAGGGCGACCAGGCTGACCCAAGATAGAATCACCACGCAAACGGCGATCGGACGTCGGCTCCAATGTTTTTCTCCCTGGTTATTGAAAAAGGGGAGGGCGATCAAGATCGCTCCCACGACGGCGGGCATCCCAATGAGCACCGGGGCTTCCAGGTAAGGCGGGATGAGGGATGCCACGGCAAAGATCCAAAGAAACGGCATGTCGGGTCGGGGAATAGTGTCGATATAGGTCGGGTTCGGCACCCCTTCGGGACCTTTCGGGCCGAAGAAAAAGGCGCAGGCGAAAATGCCGAAGATGACCACCGCAGCCGCGACCAGATCTTTGTTAATGGCCTGGGGCACAAAGGCGACGCCTTCCTTTTTAATAATCGTCGCATATTCCGCGTCATACGTCTTCGGGTCAACTTGATGGCCGGGTTTGGGATATTCATTGATTCCCTTGGCCAGGACCAAACGGAGGTGAAGCGAGACGATTGCAATAATGCTGCCGGGCAGGATGAAAACGTGGAGACTGAAAAAGCGGGTCAACGTTTCGCCGCCAATATCGGGACCGCCCAGCATGAGGTGAATGAGATTTTCACCGATGATCGGGATGCGTCCCATGATAGCGACGCCGATCCCCAGGCCCCAGTAAGCGTCTTGATCGAACCGGAGCACCTGGCCGGAGAAGGCCATCCCCAGGGTGCAGGCCATGAGGAGGACGCCCGTGACCCAAGTTAATTCTCTCGGGTATTTGTAAGCGCCCCAGAGGTAGACCTGGGTCATGTGGAGCATCATGATAATGACCATGAAGAGCGACCCATAGTTATGGACGGCGCGGATAAACCAGCCGAGATACTGCTCGTAAGTCATGTATTCGAGCGTGTCATAAGCCTCGGCGGCAGAAGGGACGTAGACCAAGGCTAACATGGTGCCGGTCACCACCTGGATCATGAAACAAACCAAGGTGGCGCTGCCGAACACATAAAACCAACTGCCGGAACTCTTCGGCACTTTATGACCGGCAGTCGATTCGAACAGCTTGCTAATAAACAAACGTTCATCGACCCAAAGCGCCCCGCGGCGCAGGAGGGCTATGGCTTTTTCTTGAGTGAACATGGGATGGGCCGCACTGGGCGGTCGGGGTCAGGTTAGATATTGGGGTTGGCGAGTGACGGGATTTCACCGGCATACAAATACAATTCGCCCTCCCGGATTTCGTATTTATACGTATACAAACCTCGGGGCGGCGGACCCGATGCACGGGAGCCGTCCTCATAAAAAACCCCACCGTGGCAGGGGCACATGAAAAGTTTCGATTCTGAAAACCAGCGAACGGGGCAACCAAGATGGGTGCAGTGTATGGCAAAGACCTGAAATTCCTCCCCCTCCAGCCGTCGCACCCAGCAGGGGGTGTCCCCCGTTTCCCCGTCCCACGGACGCATGAGGGGGTTGCGATAAGTCGCGAGGCGAGTTTGACCAGCGGGAAATTGATCGATCGATCCGAGGGAAATCCAGTCGTATTTTTTCTTGCGAAAGAAACTGGCGAGGGCAAATCCGATGACCGGAATCCCAATGAGGGCACCGGCGACCACATTCAGACCGGCCCCGACGAAGAGGAGGACGTCGCGTTTCTTTTTTTGCGGCGTCGGGGCATGCCCGCAGCCGCCTTCGGACGGAGGGCTGGTGTCGTCGGTCGTTGGCGGGTTGGGTTCGTTCATGGTCGGATCACGGTTGGTCCGGATTGGGGGGCGGAAGGCTTCCCACATCCGGCGTGCGCCGAGCGGCCAGCCAAGCCACCAAATCGTTCACTTCAGCATCGGTAAGAATGCGACCGACAGGCAGGTCGCGAAAACCAGGATGCCCAATCTCAGGCCGACCCACGACAATGACGGTGCGCAGATATTGATCGGACACAAGGTGCAAATAAGCGGGATCGACGATGGACGCTCCCTTACCTGCCACGCCGGAGCCATCGGGGCCGTGGCAACTAGCGCAGGCCGCTTGAAAAACGACCTTGCCAGCCTCGGGATTGCCAGGGCCTTGGGCTTGGTAAGGCGGAAGATCCGCTGGGCGCGGCCCGCCGGAGCCCCACGCGAGAATGCCCTCTTGCATCACCTTGAGTTGCGCGTCGGTCAGAGGCCCTCCTTGAACGTGGGAAAAGCCCGGCATGCTGGTTCCAACGACGCCCTCTGCCGTGACCTTGCGCAACATGGCGGGGTCGACGAAGGCCACGTAATTCGGATCCGAGAGATTGATCGAGGCCGCCAAACCGTGCCCATCACTATGGCAAGCGCGGCAGTTCGCTTGATAAAGCGCGTCGAAATCGAGATTGGACTCGGGCGGTTGCCATCGGTGCGAGGGATCAGGTTTGCCGGGGATTTTGTCGCAACCAGAGAGGACGAATGCCGCGAGAACGGCGAGGCAAAGAGGGTGGGCGAACATTTTCACGGCTTCTCCTTCCCAGCGGGGTCGTCGTGTTGGAGTTCGACCCCGAGTTTCTCCGCCACCGTCCAGCTTTGCATGGTTTCCACTTTTTCGGTTTTGAAAACCACAAATCCGCCGACCAACCCAAATGCAATCTGGCAAATCACAAACCAAGGCCAGTTTACCCGGTCAGCCAGGGCGGGATCGAGCATCCGCATGCCGGGAGCCATCACCGCGGTCCAAATCAGCGGGGTAATGATCCCCCCCCAGAACCAAGCGAACCGCACCGGCAACATAGGCAACAGGACGGTATAAAGCAGGCCGACCATGATAGAAAATGACACGTGGACCACGATGCCGACCAAGAGCCCGACCAACGAGAACGCCTTCAGGGTTTCCAAATCGGCAGAGGCCAGTGAGGGGACCCCGGCCGCTGCCAGCAGGTTGATCGGATACCAAATGCTCCCTTCAAAAATGATCCCGTAAAGAATGGCGAGCACGGCCATCGCTGCACCACCGGCTAGGCCACCTTTCACCCCGGAGCTGTAAGGGTGCACCTCAACCGGGATGCGCATTCGATGACCGGCGATACCAGCAGATAGATGGGCGACGCTGCGCGAAGAGGCCTTGATTGGGTGGGCGCGTTCGGATTCGGCGACAAAAGCGACCCGAAGATGGCGAGGATGCGGGAAGACTTCGCGGAAAAGGCCCACGGCAGCGATGAGCAGCGTCAACGCCCCGGCCACGCTGATGTAGTAATTGGTGACCAACCCGGCGAGCAACAGGGTGATGCCAAAGGCCAGCACCATCGGCCAAGCGGTCGGTTCGGGCAGTTCCACCTCCTCGGGCGGTTGGTTAGCGGGTTCTTCGTTCATCGGCCAATCACGTAAACGACAAGAAAGACGACAATCCAGACGGCATCCACAAAGTGCCAATACCAGGAGACCATCTCAATATGTTCATGATGTTCAGAGCGAACCTTGCCCGCGAGACTCAGGCTCAGGACGAGGAGCAAGAGAAGGGAACCCAGCACCACATGGGTCGCGTGGAGACCGACGAGGGCATAGAACGTTGAGCCAAAGACATTCGTGGCGATCGTCAGGCCATCTTTGAAAATGAGCTCATGCCATTCAACTGCGGTGAACCAGAGGAACGAGAGGGCCAGGGCAATGGTGATGCCCCACCAAAGCCGGAACCCCGCGCCGCTCCCCTTCTTAAGAGAACGCTCTGCCAACACAATGGTCACGCTGCTGGAGAGCAGGCAGATGCTCGCGAGAATCGGGAGCTTCAACACATCCGCCGGATAGGGCGGGTTGAGGCTGCGCCCGATGTAATAAAGATAAGCCACCACGAAAATGGCGAAAAGGGCGGTCTCAGCGACCAGCAGCGATACCAGCGCCACCTTGCGGGGCGAAGGGAGTTTCCAATCGGATGCGGCGGCGGCGAGGGTGCTCATTCGTGTTTCCAATCCGGGTCCTCCGGATGTTTGAGATCCCACAAGGGACGGCGGCTTTTCACTTCCGGACTCTTTTCAAAGTTATATTCCGGGGGAGGCGATGAGGTGGCCCATTCGAGCGTCCAAGCGTCCCAAGGATCATCCCCGGCTTTCTTCCCTTTGAAGTAAGACCAAATCAGGTTGTAAACGAAGAACGCCAACCCGATCGCTTGGAACAGAACCCCAATCGAAGAGATCAAATTCCATTCATCCCATCCGCGTCCGGCGTCATAGGTATAATATCGACGGGGCATCCCCAGCATGCCGGAGATGTGCTGAGGGAAGAAGGTGACGTGAAAGCCGAACATAAAAATCCAGAAATGGAGCAGGCCGAGCTTTTTATCCAGCATCCGACCGAATGCTTTCGGATACCAATAATAGATGCCGGCAAAGATGGTAAAGAGCAGGCCACCGATCAGGACGTAATGGAAGTGGGCCACGACAAAATAGGAATCGCTGAGCTGCCAAGTGAAGGGGGCGATGGCCAGCATCACCCCGGTCAGGCCGGCGATAAGGAATTGGAAGAGGAAGGCGAGACAGAAGAGCATGGGCAGTTCAAACCGAAGCTGACCGCCCCACATCGTGCCGAGCCAGTTGAAGATTTTAATCCCAGTGGGAATGGCCACCAGCAAGGTGGAGATCGCGAAGAAGGTGTTGGCCACCGAAGACATCCCGACCACAAACATATGGTGCGCCCAAACCCCCAGACTGATGAAGGCAATCATCACCGAGGCGGCGACCATCACCGGATACCCAAAAATCGGTTTGCGCGAAAAGACCGGGATAACCTCGGAAGCCACCGCGAAGCCAGGCAGGATGAGGATGTAAACTTCGGGATGGCCGAAGATCCAAAAGAAATGCTGCCACAACACCGCCGAGCCGCCCGCCTGAGTGTCGAAGAAAGCCGCTCCGAGAAACCGGTCGAGCAGCAGCATAATTTGGCAAGCCGATAGCGGGGACAAGGCCAGCAAGATCAGAAAAGCGACCACAAGCATCAACCAGACAAAGAGCGGCATTTTTCCCAGGGTCATCCCTTTGCAACGCATACAAAAGACGGTCGCGATAATGTTAATCGCCGCCGTAATGGAGCCGATCCCGGTCAAAAGCAGGCTCAAAATCCAGTAATCCGTGCTGTGCCCCCGGGAAAAGGCCCGACCGGTGAGGGGAGAATAAGCAAACCAGCCCACGTCAGGAGCCGACCCCGCCCCATACAAACCCGGTGCGCCAAGGTAGCTGAAATACATAAACAACGTGCCAAAGAGAAAAATCCAGAACCCAAACGCGTTCAATCGCGGAAACGCCATGTCCCGCGCTCCGATCATGAGCGGCACCAAGTAGTTGGCCATGCCGGTAATAATCGGCATGCCAACAAAGAAAACCATCGCCGTGCCGTGCATGGTAAAAAAGCGATTGAAAACGTCCGGAGCCAGGAAGTCGTTGTTCGGCACCGCCAGCTGAATGCGGATCGCCGAGGCCATTAACCCGGCCACGACAAAGAAAATCAAACCGGCTCCGATATACATCAGCCCCAGCTTTTTGTGGTCCACGGTAAAGACCAAATCCTGAATGATCCGGGTCAGGGAACCGGGTTCGGCCCCCGGTCGACTGATGACCCGGGGTTCCGTCTCTGGATAGGGAATGGTGTGGTCGGCCATCGCAGCTTATTTCAGGCTGAGGAGATAATCAGCAATCGTGTCAATCTCCTGCTGGGTCAGTTTCATATCGGGCATCAAGGCCCCCGGCTTCATGGTTTGTGGATCGCGCAGCCATTCTCGGAGGGTTTCCCGGTTGAGAAGGGCTTCGCCGGCGGCGATGGTCTGGCGGGTGCCGAGCTTCGACAAATCGGGGCCGAACACCCCTCGGGCATCTGTGCCGGCGATCTGATGGCAGTTGACACAAGAAGTATTAAGAAAAGCCTGGCGCCCCGCAGCCACAGCCGGATCGTCCAAGGGAGCAGCCTGTTGCTGGCGCACCCACGCCTCAAAATCGTCTCGCGTCTGCACAATGACCCGCAGTCGCATCCCGGCATGTTGCGTCCCGCAATATTCCGCGCAGTTCCCCAGGTAAATGCCGGTCTGGCTCGGTTCGATCCAGGTCTCATTGTCGCGATTCGGAACGCAATCGGTTTTACCCGCGAGTTGAGGGACCCAAAAGCTGTGAATGACATCGGCGGATTGCAGGACGAAATGGGTCACTTCATCGACCGGCACATGGATTTCGTTGGCGGTGACAATCCCGTGCTCGGGATAATGCACCTCCCACCACCATTGATGCCCGACGAGGCGGACGCGCTCGGCGGATTCCGGGATCGGCGTATTTTGAATTTCGCCGATGGTCCGGGCTGTCACCAAAATGAGCATCAGAGTGATGATGACCGGGATCACCGTCCACGCCATTTCGATTTGGATCGAGCCGTAAACCTGCGGCGGCTCTCGGTCGGCATCGCCGGGCCGGGCGCGGAACCGCCAGATGGCGTAAGAGAGCAGCCCCGCCACCACGATAAAAATGCCAGCGCAAGCCAGCAAAACCACCCAGGCAGCTTCCTGAATCATCTCTGCCGGAGTGGAGAGCGGGTCAAAAATGTTTTGGAACGCCCGCAGCGGCAGGTCGGCCGGAGGTTCTGCGACCGCAGCGGTTAGCGGTAGAAAGCAGAGGCCCGACATCACCAACACCCAGGTAAGAAAAACGCCCCGGGCCATTCCGCTCCAGCGTTGATCCTTAACCCTTGGTGTCATGCGGCGCAACATAACCACCGGCAGACCCCGAGGCGCAACGCTTTTCTCCCGGCTTCATGTCACGGTTTTGTCGCTTTTCCCAACTTCAGCGTCGGTGGGCGCATCACCGAAAGTTGCGGAACGTGAGGAGAGAGGAGGAAGCCGACAGAGCCACCGGCTGCCGGTGGAACGCGACCTCCGGGCGCGTTGAGAGCGGCGAGGTGGTAGGGCTCCCTCGCCGAGGGGGCCTTTGGGGGGGATCGTGCGCCGACTCCCGA
>CAZSPO010000036.1:0-14805 GCA_964608775.1 uncultured Chthoniobacterales bacterium
CTGGAAGCTCGCTGAAGACCCAGCCGACCGTCGCCTGCTCTGGTTGGCTCCGGGGGCGCTTGGGGAGGTCGGTTGTTATATCGCGTTTCTGCTGTTGCGCTACAATTTTGCCTAAATCCCCCGGTTTCATAAAGGCGCGACCGGCTTGATAAAAAATAGGGGGGAAATCGAAGCGGCTTGATTTCGCGATGAATGTGCTGGCAAAGCCAAAGAATGCCCGACTTTTCTCCTCTCGCATTACCGACACCGATCGGGCCGGTGCTATTCGTCAATGACACCCTACTGGCCGAGGGGATCGCAGCCTCCCGGGCCAGTCGGCGGGGGCGGATCATGCGACCGCTCCAACGAGACAATGCGGGACCGGTTCAGCGCCTGCTCAATTTCATGCAGCCCGGGAGTTACGTGCAGCCGCATTGCCACCCGGCTCCTCACGCCATTGAGACGGCCATGCCGCTGCAAGGGGCCGTGCATCTTTGGATTTTTGATGAGAACGGTCGGGTGATGAATCATGGGGAATTGCGGGCGGGAATCGCGGGGGCTTGCCTGGCCGATTGGGAGCCGGGAGTTTGGCATACATTTTCCGCGATTGAACCGGACACCGTCGTGCTTGAAATCAAGCGCGGTCCGTATGATGCAGCGACGGACAAACAATTCGCCACCTGGGCTCCCCGGGAGGGGTCGGCAGAAGCCGCCGCCTATCTTGCGGGGCTACCAGGGATGAGCCAGAAAAATCCGGGTGAGCTAGCGAGCGGGCGAAACCCGAGGAACGACTAGCCAGCGGGTGTTCGTGATAGTTTCCAGTTGAGCCAGATGGTGGAGACGCCGGCAGAAAGAAACGAAACGGAAATCGCCACGCCAAGCAGCCAGGCCCCGGCGGCTCCCTCCCGGTGGACCCAGGCAATCCAGGCGCTGCCGAGCATGAGCCATCCGCTAACGAACGTGCCAGCCCATGCCGAGAAGGGGCGGCTCCGGATCGCGATACCGATGCGGCTCAGCCCGATAATTCCAAGCACCACGCCGAGGATGCCGTTGCCGCTGTTGAGAAGCCAGGCCCCATTTGCCCAAAGGACTAGCCCGCCCAAGAAAGCGGCGAGCCCCAGGCCGGCGGTGGAAAGAAAGGTCGTCCACGCCTTGGAAGAAAAGGCATAGATCCCATCCGAAATCCCAATCCCACAAAGCAGGATGGCAATAAAATTCAGATAACGGAAACCGGCCATCGCCGGGGCGAGCAACCCAAAGAGACCAGCCAACAACGCGAGCACCCCGAAATACCAGGCCGCAGGGACGGTCGGCGCAATCGCTTTCACCGGGGGGCTCGTGCCTCCTCCCGGGGCGATCCCGCGCGCTTTCTCCAATGCCAACGCCCGTTGTCTCACCCGATGCGCCCAGTCCTGGCATTGATTGCTAAAAACCGAGTAATAGGCCCCGTCCTCGGTCTCCTGCACGGCATCGAATGCGGCTTGGGCGTCGAGTTTCGGGGGAATCAACCAATATCCCCCCGCCTTCGCCGCCTCCAAATCGGGGATCGGCTTGCCCATATCGCGTTCGTGAAAACGGCGGCCATCCTCGCCATACCCGATTTCTTCCACCACCTCGGTGCCGTCCAAAAAAAAGAGATGTTCGTGGCGCAATTGGATGCGTAGCAGTTGGCCAATCCGATTATTTACGAGCGGAGCCAACCAGGAAAGCTTGTCCAATTCACGCAAAGCAAACTGCGCATACTCCGCCCGGGCCGCTTCGGGTGCCAGAACGGCCTCAGGACGATCAGATTGAGAGGCCATGTGAAAACCAATGGTTGATAAGCCCTATCACGCGGAGATGAGCGACTGGCATTTATTCGCTGAGGTGCATCTCCAGGATGCGAACGATTTCAACGGTGGAATCCGGATTGTGAAAAATGCCGTGGTGACCGGGCAACACGAGTTCTGATTCGGCGCTTTCCAAGTGTGAGCTCCAATAAGGCACGATGCCATCCGTGCTTTCTGCATCGGGCACTTTTCCATATTGGTTGTTGCCAATGATGGAATGGTGCGGGGCGCTGATTGGCAGTTGGTCAAGCTGCAGCAGCAAGGGGTTGGTCGGCGAGAGCGAGGTCACGCTGTTGGGCATCCCCCGGGAGAACCGATGACGCTCAAAAACGGCCTGCACCTCTTCCCCGGTCAGGACCGATTCAAAGACCGATCCGCCGAGGGACATGGCCAGACCAGCGATCGGAATTTTCACGAGCGACCGCCCGATGGCTCCAATCCAGTTATCCGCCAACTCGCTGCCTCGGTGCGGCACGGCGAGGAAAATCATCCGCTCGACCTGCTGGTTCGGTTTGAGAACTAAAGCCGCTCGAAGCGGGTCATCCGGACCGGTCTTTTCCCAAACCTCCTGAGCAACTTCATCGAACACCCCGTCCCAAACCGCCCGCCCGGTCTCCACGGTTTGCAAACGGGCCATCAACCCCCCCATGCTGTGCCCAACCAGGACGATCCCTTTACGCGGCTGATAGCGCTTTTCGAACTCCTCCAAATATTCCCGAAAATTGAGCGCGTTCAGTGCCAAGGGAAACCCGGTCGGATAGGCATACACATAAAATTGATAAGATTTCGCAATCTTCGGGTTGGCATCCAGGTCGTTCCAGAGATCCGCCCACATGGTCGGCACCGATTGTAAGCCGTGCACGAGAATCACGGGAATCCGATTCGGATCGTAAGGCTCAGACCCGAACAACCCCGTCGGCACGGGAGCCTTGAGCGGGTTCAGCATCCCGATCAATCCGGCAAAGGTCGAGAGATGCCGGGGCAACACACTCTCCAACTGGGCGCTCATGTCGGCCGCCAACGGCACCTCCCTCCCCCTCAACACGATGTCGGTCGTCGTCGAGGCGCGTAGCACCCGCAACTGAACCGCCCTTGCCCCCTGCGACGACGCACTGCCGAAATCCCAAACCGCCGTCAAGGGCATCCGGTAACCGCGCGAGGCCATGAATGGCTCGGCTTTCAGACGCTCCGGCGTGGCCTCAATTACCCCGACCAACGCCCCGCCAATCCCCGGACGCGTTCGGTTTTCCTTGAGGGTGCTCCGCTTGACATCCTGGGCGACCAAAAGGGTATCAACGGCCAACGACCCGCGAAAAAAGCCGAGGGTGCCCGCATCGGGTTGAATGCGGAGGCCTGCCGAATCAGAGGCTTTTCCGAGGGCCAACCAATGGGTGGCCGCCCGGGCGCTTGCTTCATTGTAAATGAGAGCAGCCGCCGATTGTCCCCAGGCCTCTGGGTCCCCCGCCATTTGGGATTGCCAGGTGGGCAGGAGCGGCCAGGTCAATTGGGCGGCGACCAAGGCATGGGCCAGGGCATCAGAATCAGTGGCGGCTCTCCGGGCTTGCTCCAGCGAGGTGCGAGCCTGGGCGAGCCGCTGAGAAGCGGTGAGAACCGCTTCGGTAGAAGTCCGGGCAACCGCCCCATCGCGCGGCGGGGCCGTCGTACAACTCGCCAAGGCGAGAAGGAGCGGAAGGAGGGACGCAGCAACCAGTGAGCGAACGAGGAGCATTGGCACGCGGGATGTTTGGCATGGAGCAATCGCGAACGCAATCCCCCGAATCTGCCATGCCTAACGACGGCGACGATTCAACCCGAGACTCCCCAGACTGCAAGAATCCGAGATTCACCAAAAAAAGGCGAGGCGAAGTTTTTATCTTGATCACACGCCCTTCCAATCCGAATATCTTGATATTGTGAAACTCCCCCTTTTGTGGTTTTCTGTGCTTTGCTTGTTGTTCCCTTGGAACGAATCCGAGGCCTCGACCATTCTTCGCCCCACCCTGGGGCAGTTGGTTAAAGATGCTGATTACATCATCGTGGGCGAGGTGCAGAGCAAACGGAGTTTTTGGAAGCAGACCGACCGAGGCAACACGGTCTATACCGAGGTGGTTTTTCGGGTGGAACGCAGTTTAAAAGGGCAGGTTGTCGGCACGCATCGCCTGGAAATGGCAGGTGGGCAGGTAGGGACTCAATCCGTCCAGATCGATGGCAGTCCGCAATTTATCGAGGGACGGCGTTATGTGCTTTTTGGAGTTTCGAATCCGCGAACGTTTATTCCGGTCGTGGCCTTTCGATATGGGGTCTTTAATGTCCTAAAAGATCGTCGCGGAGTCGAGCGGGTGCTGGATAACCGGGGCGGACTGATCACGGCCCTGCGCGATATTGGTCCGCGTGTCGCCCGGGCTATTCGTGCGGAAAAAGAAGAAGATTTGCAACGAACCGTCTCGCTCGCTGAATTTGCTGCCGCCATTCGGGAACGGGTGCAGGTCGGCCAAGAATGATCGGTTTTCGACCGGCTTCCACCGAATTATCTCATGAACGCGCTTTATCTCATTCCTCATAAAATCCGCCCCTTTCTTGCAGCGGGGCTTTGGATTTGTCTCTTGTTTGGCTCGATTGAAATCGGCCGCTCCTTTGTCACCTTCGGAACCCCCTGGGCAGATGGGGATATCACCATGCGGCTCTTCATGAATGAAACGCGTCCCGATGGGCAGCCATTCGATCAGAATTGGAACAGTGTCGCAGACCGGGGATTGGATGCTTGGAATGATCACATCCGGCGGTCACGATTTCAGTCGAACTCGGCAGGAGATCCTGAGGATTTAATTGCGATTGGTAACGGGGTGAATACGGTCTCTTTTGTGACAGAACCGGGTGAATTACCGCCCGGCGTGTTGGCCGTCACCTTCTCGATTTGGAACACCGTCGCCAAGTTGGAGGGGGATGTCCTCTTCAGTATCGATTTTATCTGGGACGATTATCGCGGACCCCTACGGTCTGGGGTGATGGATATGCGGCGAGTCGCAATTCATGAATTCGGCCATGTCTTGGGTTTCGACCATCCGGATGATTTTGGGCAGGAGGTCGACGCCATCATGAATGCCTTCGTTTCTGATATCGACAGCCTGCAACGGGACGACATTGCGGCAGCGGAAGCTTGGTATGGACCGAACTCGCCAAGTCCGGGTGATCCCGATCCTGACCCTGATCCTGATCCTGACCCTGATCCTGACCCCGATCCCGACCCTGATCCCCCGGCTCCTCGTGTCGGAAATGGGATTGTGAATCTCTCCACCCGGGTGCTGGTCGACCACGGAGAACGGATTGCCATCGGGGGGTTCGTGATCGAGGGAACCGAAACGAAAACCCTTCTCATTCGAGCCATTGGACCGAGCCTTACGAATCGTGGCTTGGCGAATGCGCTGCAAGATCCTGTGTTATCTCTCTGGCAAGGGCGGTCTGAGTTGGCGCAAAATAATGATTGGGAAACTGAGCAACGCCAAGAGATTCAGGCTACGGGAGCTGCGCCCTCCGATCCCAGGGAATCAGCCATGATTGTTCGGCTCGCCCCTGGGAGTTATACCTTCCAAGTAAAAAGCAACTTTAGAAGTGCCGGCGTTGCGCTGGTTGAGTTATTCGATCTCTCTCCCAATAACGGCTCCCATCTGGTCAATGTCTCGACGCGCGGGCAGGTAGGGTTAACCGGTTCGGAAATGATCGGTGGGTTTATTCTTCAAGGGAGTGAACCGCATCGGGTGGTCTTCCGCGGGCTCGGGCCTTCCCTCAGAAACGCAGGGATTTCCGGGGCGCTCGGGAATCCCTTCATTCAACTCGTTGATCGGGACGGCAATGTCGTGGCGGAAAACAACGATTGGCAGGAGTTTGGCGAGGAATTGATGAACCAGACGACCATCCCTCCTTCTAACGCTAACGAATCAGCGATTGCGCTCACATTGAGCGAAGGAGAATACACTTTAATTTTACGTGGAGCCACAGGACCTGGGATCGGGTTAGTTGAAATTTTTGACCTCGGTCCGGTGGTTTTCGAAGCCCACTATTGATATCTCCCGCTCCGGCTTCCTTCCGACTGAGGAACGGCATCGCCTCCCCGTGAGTAGGTTTACTTTTTTACACGGCTCCGAGACGGCCTCCCCGTTGACCCCGACGCCCGATGGTGATGGGCAGGCTCCGGGGATTGCAATAGCCTCCGTTGAACTCGAAAACGTCTCCAAGTCCTATCATCTCTTCGATCGTCCGCAAGATCGGCTGGCCGCGCTCTTCCCGCTCAGCCAACGACCAAACCGTTTCCGCATCAAGACCGCTCTGGAGGGGCTCTCTCTCCGGTTGCACCCCGGCGATGCCATCGGGGTGATCGGCAGAAATGGGGCGGGGAAGAGCACCCTGCTTCAGCTGATCGCCGGGGTGCTCCAGCCTTCATCCGGCGAGGTTCGCGTGCGAGGCCGGGTGCTGGCCTTGCTGGAACTTGGCACCGGGTTCAACAGCGAATTTACCGGTCGCCAAAATGTGACACTAACTGCCGCCCTTTACGGGCTCTCCCTGCGCGAGGGCGATCCCAAGCTGAAAGCCATCGAAGCCTTTGCTGGGATCGGCGATTATTTCGATGAACCGGTGAAAACCTATTCTACCGGCATGGCCATGCGCCTGGCCTTTGCCGTCGCGATCCATGTCGAACCGGAGATTCTTATCATCGACGAGGCGTTCTCAGTCGGTGACGCCGTGTTCATGCAGCGTTGTATGCGGTGGCTGCACGATTTCCGCTCTCGGGGCATTCTGATCCTGGTGAGCCATTCTCTGGAAGCAGTGAACAGCCTTTGCCACACCGCCCTTTGGCTCGAGAGGGGGAGAGTCCGCCAGACCGGAACGGCCAAAGAGGTCACGGAACATTACCTCGCCAGTTGCCAAGCCGAATCGGCCGAGGGCGGGGAGGCTTTTACCATCAGTCCGGTTGGCGGTCGGTTGGAGTTTGGCGACCAGGCTTGCGCCATCACGGAGGTCTCGCTGACCGATGGGGTAGGCCGATCCATCACCACTTTGCAGGGCGGGGAATCGCTCCAGCTTTCTATCTCCATCACGGCCCGACAACCCTGTGAATCTCTGATTCTCGGATTTCATTTTAAAAATCGGTTGGGACTCATTTTGTTCGGCGAAAACACCCTGGCCGCACCGGGAGGCCCCCATTGCCTCGGCCCTGGTGAATCTGCCCAGGCGACGTTTGCTTTCCGCGCACCCCGCTTGCCAGATGGCACCTACACAATTGACGCCGCAGTGGCCCGCGGCAGCCAACGGCTTCACGCCCAGGCGCATTGGATTTACGATGCGCTGAAAGTCACCTCTCTCTCGGGCCACGAAAGCGGCGGCTTGATCGGGCTGCCCATGGAGGCCGTCCACTTCGAACCCACTCCCGCTACGCCCGGTGCCGCCACGCAATCGGGTGCCGGGGCGCACCACACGGAAGAAAAGAGGGCTCAATCAGGCTGAGGTTTGGGTTGTAAGCCGGATCGCTCGCGAGCAAGTCAGGATACCGACTCATCATCAACTCGATCTCGCTGTGAAACCGTTCCAGCTTCTCCCGAGATTCGTCGCGCCCCCGACTTTTTGATTCGTGATGCACGAGGTTCGCATACGGCGTCCAGACAATCCGCAGCCCCAACGACCGCAGTTTCAGACAGAAATCCACATCATTAAACGCCACCGGCAAATGCACCGCGTCGAACCCGCCGACCCGTTTGAAATACCGTCGGTGGGTCAACAAACAAGCCGCCGTCACCGCACTGAAATTCTGCGTCAGAATCGCTCGGGCGAAATACCCGTATTCGCCTCGGGCCAAATTCGCATGCGCATGGGCCGCGATGCCGCCCGCCCCGAGAATGACCCCGCCGTGTTGCACCTCCCCGCTCGGATACCAGAGCCGTGCGCCCACCGCTCCGACGTTCACCCGGATGGCGTGCGAGACCATTTCCCGAAGCCACCCTGGCTCAGTGACCTCGATGTCGTTGTTCAATAAAAGCACCAACTCACTCTCCGCCGCTGCCACCCCCGCATTGATCAACTCCGAAAAGTTAAAAGGCCGGTCAAGGGTCACGACCCGGTCATCCGGATGATTCCGCACACCGGCCAGGAGCCCCAGCGCTTGGGGGTCTTGCGAACCGTTATCAACCACCAGAATGCGCAACCCAGGGTAGTCCGTCTTTTCTCGCAAACCCACGAGGAGCGTCCGCAGCAAGTCGGGTTGGTCGCGGTTGGGGATAATGGCAGTGACCGCTGGCAGATCAGGGGGCAACCCATATTTGATCCGTTGGAACTGCGGGTTTTCGTCGTTGGCCACGACATCGGCCGGGACTCCCGTCCGTTGCAAATGCTCAATAATCGCCCGGCGCGCAGCATCGGTCGCATACGGCTTAGCTTCAATGCCGCTAGCGGTGCTGCCAACGGTGACCCGCCAATGGTAGAGGACAAACGGGAGATGCACGATGGCCTCCGGCTCGATCAGCTCGATCACGCGCAGAGCCAAATCGTAATCCTGCGATCCCTCTAACCCCTCGCGAAACCCGCCCGCTTGTCGAACGGTCGCGGTCCGATAAATGCCGAGGTGGCTAATGCAGTTTTGGCTGAGAAAAAGATCGTAATTCCAGTCTGGCTTAAAATATGGCTCAAAACGGCGCCCCGTCTCGTCTATCTTATCTTCGTCCGAGTAAAGCAAAGCCGCCCGGGGATGCGCGCAAATCGCCTCGGCCGCCACGTAAAGGGCGTGGGGAGCCAACAAATCATCGTGATCAAGGAGGGCAATGAAATCGCCGTTGGCCAATTCAAGCGCCGCATTGCTCGCCCGGCTGATGTGCCCGCGCTGAGGGAGTCGGGTGAGCCGGATTCTCCCATCCCGATGCGCCATCTCCCGCAAATGCTCGCGAATGGCCGGATCACCCGAGGCATCATCGGCGATGCAAAGCTCCCAATGCGGATAAACCTGCGCTTTCACCGAATCAATGGCCGCCCGAAGCAACTCCAGCGGCGGATCGCACACCGGCATGATCACCGAAAAAAGCGGCTTCTCCGGCAGTCGTTGCACGGCCGAACGAAGCGCGGTTCGTTCCGAAGCATGCCGGGGCTCGGTCCGTTCGATCCAATCCTCGTAGCGCACCGGGGCGTCGAGCCATCCGAAGCTGATGATCCGGGGAACCCGCACCCCAGGGTCCTGCTCCCGGGAAAATGTCGGCGGGTCGGGATCGACCAACGGTTCGAGCAATGCTTTCCGCCGCCCCCCCATCCAGCGCACTGCCGCCGTGACCGAGCGTTCGATGACCCGCATCCAAATCGTGCTGCGCCAAGACCAACTCCGGCGCATCGACCGGAGCCGTCCTTCCGAAGCGTCCAGTTCCCGCCGTAATTCGGACACCTCCGTCCGCGCGATGTCCAAGGCTGTCAAGGTCTCGCGCAACTCCACATCGCGGAGCAAATCCGAACTCCGCAAGCCACTAAGCTGTTCCGCCACCTCGTGCAGCTGGTTGCGCGCATGGGAAAGCAGTCGCCAATCGCGGGAGGCCGAAAGCGCGATCGCCCGCACCCCATCCCGCAGGCTGCGGGCGGCTTCCCATTGGGTGGTGGGAGCGGAAAACTCAATCAGAACAGAAATCGCGGTCGGCTCAGGCAAGGTCAGCTTCGGAAGCAGCAACTGCGGGTCCTCCCCAAACAACAAAAGTTCATAGGCCGGTCCGGCCCCCGAAGGACAACAATCCTGCGAAGTCTCGATGCGGTAAAAATGTTTCGCAAGCGAGGCCCGCCAAAGCAGGGCGTCTTGAGCGTCCCGATTCCGAATTTCAATTCGTTGCACCCGGATTTGGCAGGGGGGCGCTTCAAAATCGATCCGCACTCGCCCGCTGCCAAACCGGCGCTCAGGGAAAAGCCGGACTTCCTGCAGCCCCTTCTCGCTCACCCGCTGGGAGACGGCCTCCCCAGCCTGATAATGCCCCTTGTTGTCTGGCACAAAGACTTGCACCACGGTCGACACCGGCCGCTCAAACACCGGCGGATGCCCCTCCGGTTGCATGACATGCAGCAACCGTTCCGCACTAACCTCATAGAAATGGGCCAACCACGCTGCCCGCTCCTCGTCGGCTTCAAAAAGCATTCGAAGAAAATCAGGAACCGCCCCCCCCTCCCTCGGTCGCCAGACCCCCAAGCCGGGTCCGTTTTGCAACACAAACGCGTCGCCTTGACTGCGGATCTCGTCCCAAAACCGCCAGACCCCAAAATCTCCCCGGCGCACATTCACATCGTGAATTAACATCACCCCACCCGGCGCAAGTCGATTCCGCCAGGTCTCAAAGTCGTGCCGCACCGCCTCATAAGTGTGCAGGCCGTCAATGTGCAAAAGGTCAACGGAACCCGGAGCAAACTGCGCAGCCGCCGCGTCAAAATCCATCCGCATCAACTGCGCCATTCCGGTGTAATGCCGTTCGGCCACCCGCTTCACCTCGCGAAAGACCGCGTCGTCATAGCGCAGCGCATGCCGGTCGCCCTCCCACAAATCGACTCCCGCACAGCGCCCCCCGATCCCGTGGTTATCCATGGACTCGCAGAAGGCGAAAAACGATTCGCCCCGATCGACCCCCAGTTCCACGACACAAGCCGGACGCAAGGCCGCGACCAGGTCGTAACCAAAGCCAATGTGCGGGGTCCAACTCCCCTGGCCGATCACCCGGGGCATGAAACGCGTCAATGAGGGAAAGGATTGGATAAGCGCAGGAGACAAGAGAGCGAGATTCATGGAACCGCCCCGGAATCTCTAGAAAAAAAGCAGCGCAGGTGCATTGCGCTTGGATTCCCTCGATCCCTCCCGTTTCATCCCGGCGTGCATCAGAGTTCTCTTGATAAAATGCGAGGCTTCCGCCGTGGCCACCTCCCTTCGACTTGGACCCACCCGTTGCGGCTCCTTGATGTGGGGAGCTATGATGTGAATGGAACCTACCGCCCCGTTTTTCAAGAGGGCGGCCCAGTGGAGTATCATGGGCTGGATCTGCAGCCGGGGCCTGGAGTCGATTGCGTCGCAGAAAATGCTTATCATTGGCCGTTCCTGCAGGAGGCCACCTTCGATATCGTGATAAGCGGACAAGCTTTCGAACATATCGAGTGGTTTTGGCTGACCGTGCAGGAAATGAACCGAGTGTTACGACCCGGTGGGCTAACCTGTATCATCGCCCCTTCCTCCGGTCATGAACATCGGTTTCCAGTGGATTGTTGGCGTTTCTACCCCGACGGCATGCGCGCCCTGGCCCGCAGTGTGCAATGGGAAGTGCTCGAATGCTGGACCGACTGGAACCCGATGCCGACAGAAGACGAAAGCGAGAAATGGCGCGACACGATTCTAGTCGCGCGGAAACCAGCGCCTTGACCCCTGTTTCATAAAAACAGGAAGGGGTTGCGCCGCAGATTTTTGGGCAGCGCACGAAGTTCAGGCGGGGGCGTATCCATTGCGATACCTCACCGCCTGAACGACATAGCCCTGCGCAAAAAGATCAAGCAAACAGGACGGGTTTTATGAAACTGGGGGTCAATTCAGCGCCGTGTTTCCACTCCTCCCCAAATTCAAAACCAAAACCGCCTCGGAGCCAACGGTTCGGAAGCCCCTTGAAAACGGGTGAACGCCCGGTCTCGCAGCTCTCCCAACTTGGTCGCCCACTCCGGATCAGCAGATAAATCTCGGTATTCCTCTGGATCCGCCGCCAGATCATAGAGGACCTCCTGGACGTTTCCCCCCTTCACCTCCCGCAAATATTTACTGTCCCTTGTTCGTAACATCAGCGATCCGGTTGCCATGGCCAATACATCCGGTCGCCCCGCGAAATTTCCCCCACGCAACAAGTCGCCGCTCCAATCAGAACCCGCCATCGGCACCGGAGCCCGCAACTGACACAACCCCAGCAGGGTAGGAAGCAGATCCACCATTTCAAACAACCCCTCCGCCACCCGGCCTTCCCGCCCAAAGCCCTGCGGCCAATGCATCAACAGCGGTAGCCGCATGATCCCTTCATACCAACTCGACCCTTTCCCAACACCGCCATGGTCCCCGCATAGATCCCCGTGGTCACTCGAAAAAATCACTAAGGTCTCCTCCCATTCCCCCATACTCTCAATCACCCGTAACAACTCGCCCACGGCAAAATCGATTCCGGTGACCATCCCCGCAAAATGCCGACGGTAATCCGCCAATTCTGCTGGATGAAATGTCCGATCTAACCGGGTCGCCGAAGCCGAAATGGGCGGGGGAATCTCGACCCCCTCGTATGGAGCCATCATCTCTCGGGTCGGATTCAGGGGGGGATGCGGAGCGTAAAAGCCGAGGTGAAGAAATTGCGGGCCGGGTGGGCGCCCCCAAGATTGCAAATACCGTTCCGTTTGCCGAGCAATCCAGCCGCTATGGGAAAGCTCCCACGGCGCATCCAACACCTGATTCCCGCCCTTCTCGGCTTTCCGCTCAAAGCTGGCCGGACGCCGCACGGTAAAGGTCTCCACCCACTCCGGATGTTCGCCCCGCAACCAAACGCGATAAGCGTCCTCATAACATCCCGGTTCCTCCGATAGCAGAAAATTATCAAACCCATACGCCTCACGCGCTCTCGGATCCAGATCGTAATCCTGATGGTTCTGAAAATGTAACTTCCCAATCTGGGTCGTGCGATAGCCGCCTCCAGAAAAGCAACGGGCCACGGTGGAAGGGAAATCCGCACGCAACTCCTGTCCATTCGTCATCACCCCCGTCTGGACCGGATAACATCCCGTCATAAAAGAACACCGACTCGGCATACAAACCGGGGCGTTAGCGTAACAATGCGAAAAACGAATCCCCCCCGCCGCCAATCGATCAAGATGCGGCGTATGCATCCATGGCGACCCGGAAGCTCCCAGAAAATCATAGCGCAGATGATCCGTGGTGATCCAAATCACATTTCGAGGCTGGGGAAAGGTTGTCATCACATCGTTCTGTCCCAGACTCCAACTCTCATTCAAGCCCAACCCAACGGTTTCATGATTCGCTTAGGATCGTCTGCGCAGAGAAGAAGGGCTGGATCGCGCCATGACACATAGGCAACCACGATGGGTTTTATGAAACATTGGGGTGAAGTTGCATCAAAACGGGGCGGCTCGATGGCGGCAACGGCCTGCCTCTGGGGCAACTCTCGCTAATGTAACACGTCGCACTTCGGATCGGTCCGGTGATGGAAACCCGGCCAGCATGCGGCCCGCTGCTCACGCTCCGTTGGCGGCTGTCGGGTAGCACGCAGCCGACCTTCTGCAACCGCCGGGTGCCCGCGTTCTGCCAGTGACGTCACCAGGATTTGCCGCAATCGGGCCGCAGCCTCGGTGTCGCGCTCAAGGCAGTTGCGTTGTTCCATCGGGTCTTCCGACAAATGAAAGAGCATCTCCTCTGCTCCTGTTTCCGTGAAGAGGTATTTCCAATCCCGCTCAATCACGGCGTGGAAAAGATCGCAGTGCCCGATGAGCCGTTCCCGTTGACCGTTGCCGAAGAGATCAAGTCCATCCGTTTCCGGTGAAACGACGTCGGCTGCCGCACAAATGGTCGGCAGCAAATCCGCGAGACAGGCCAGCCGATCATCGACCGTCCCTGCCTGGTTGTCTGGAGTCAAGGACCCACCCGGGGGGCGAACAATCAAAGGGACATGGGCGGCACCCTCTAGCATGATCGTCTTGGCCCCGAGATGATGGTCGCCCAGCATTTCCCCGTGGTCGGAGGTAAAGATTATCCAAGTGTTTTCGAGCTCTCCCAGCTCCCGCAACCGGGCGAACAAAAGCCCCAGGTTATAGTCTACATGGGAGATGCACGCATAGTAAGCGCGCCTCGCTGCCATGACCTGTTCAGGGGAGAAACGGTCGATGTTATTGAGCAAACGGGTCGGGGAAGCCAGGCCCGGAGGGAGTGCGGAGGGATCGGTCGACCAATCTCCCATCACCGGCTGCGGCAACGGGATACCGTCATAAAGATGCCAATAGGCTGCCGGCGCATCGAAGGGAGGATGCGGCTTGGTGAAACTGGTCCAAAGAAAAAAGGGCCGGGTTGGATCGCGCGTCTCCAGAAAATCGATGCTTCGTTCAGCCGTCCAATGCGTCAAGGTTCGCGTCTCATCAGTGGTAGTTAGGACCGGAACCATTTCATTTTCCCCCACGCCATGTTCCTTCGGTTGCGGCCCCCCTTGCCTCGCCATTTCCCGGTAGTAATCGACCGGGAGCAGGAGGTGTTCAAACCCGTAATGCGCCCGAATCGGAGTGAAATGCATTTTCCCAATGGCCCGGGTTTGATAACCTGCAGCCTGCAAACAGCCTGGAAGGGTGGGGCGCTCTCGCATGGGGCTGGGGCCTCCGTTGTTCGTTTGGCCATGACGCCAGGCGTGGAGACCGGTCATGATTGTCGCCCGGCTCGCCGCACAAATCGGCGAATCCGCATAAGCGCGCGAAAAGCGAACGCCCGTGTCGCAAAGCCAATCCAAATGCGGGGTCCAAATAGATCCGTTGCCAGCAGCAGCGAGGGTATCGAAACGCTGTTGATCGGTGGTGATGAGGAGGAAGTTGGGGCGGGAATGGCGAGCCATGTTTCCTTTTTAATCGGTCAGACGAGCACTTGGCCAATAGAAAACGCATGGACGGGATATTGGCCGTGGCGCATACCGCGGCTTCCTGTCATCGAACAGAATTGCCCGGGTTAGGGGCGGAAGGGGGGCATGAATGCTAACAGACAATGGTCACCCCTATCCACCCCCCGTCTGCGCTGGCCCCCCCAGTTTCATAAAAGCAGGAAGGGGTTGCGCCACACATTTTTTTGCAGGGCGCGAGGTTCAGGCGCGGGTGTATCCGCTCTGATACGCAACCGCCAGAACGACATAGCTCTGCGCAAAAAGATCAAGCAAAAACATGCTGAGATAAATTCCGTGCAGGTTATGCCTTGCCGTACCAGTTGCTAAACTGT
>CAZSPO010000037.1:0-7484 GCA_964608775.1 uncultured Chthoniobacterales bacterium
CCTTTGCCGGAGTGCGGACATTTTGATTGCGGCGATTGGACACCCGCATTTTGTGACCGCCGACTTTTTGCGGCCTGGGCAGGTGATTATCGATGTGGGGATCAACCGGGTGATCGATACGGGAGTGGAGAAAGGGAGTCGGTTGGTTGGGGATGTCGATCCCGAGCCGGCCAAGTCGCTCGCCAGGGCGCTGACCCCGGTGCCGGGGGGGGTGGGGCCGATGACGATTGCGATGTTGATGCGAAACACCTTGCAAGCCTGCTTGCAAGCCAACGGCCTCGACCCCGAAGCCGCCCGGAGTCTGTAGTAGCCTGTCGGACCTCGCTCGCACGTTTGAAGTCCAACAGACTGCTAGGCGGCTCGTTCCCCGTTTTCAAGAACGGTCCAAGCTTGCGGAGCGGCGGGTGGACGGGGAGAATGTCGGGCACATGGCAGGTCTGATTATTCGCCCACGCGCTCGCATTTTCCACGGGCACGACTGGGTTTACGGCACCGAGGTGTTGAAAAGCTTCGGTCAGCCGGAGGATGGCGACGTGATTTCGCTAAAGGACGGTCGGGATCGCATGTTGGGATCGGCTATTTACAACAGCGCCTCGCAGATCGTGGCGCGACGGTTTTCGCATCGACGCCAGGAATTGGACCGGGAGTTTTTCGTCCGCCGGATTCGGCAGGCGGCGGATTACCGGGATCGCCGGGGGGTGGGGATCGGGGCGCGGCGGGTGGTTTGGAGCGAGTCGGACGGATTGCCCGGGGTCATTCTTGACCAGTTCGGGCCGCATTGCGTGTTGCAGACTGTGACAGCGGCGATGGATCGGAAGCTGCCGGAGATCGTCGCGGCGGTGGAGGAGGTGTTGGCTCCCGTCAGCATTTTGGAACGGAACGACTCAGCGGGCCGGAAAGCCGAGGGGTTACCGGATCGGACCGGGGTGCTCGCCGGAGAGTCGCCGGGGCCATTTATTTGTGAGATCGACGGGATACGGTTCGAGCTTGATTTGTTGAGTGGTCAAAAGACCGGTTTTTATTTGGACCAGGTAGAGAACTACCGGTTGCTCGCCCCCCATGCGGTCGGGAGGCGGGTGTTAGATTGTTTCAGCAATCAAGGGGCATTCGCGATGGCCTGTGCGAGGGCCGGGGCGGCCTCGGTGGCTGGGGTCGAGTCGAGCGCCCCCGCGCTGGCTGCCGCTTCGCGCAATGCGGCGTTGAATGGGCTGACGGTGGAATGGATTGAGGCCAATGTGTTCGATCACCTCGTCGCCCTGGAAAAAGCAGGGGCGGCGTATGACCTCATTATTCTCGACCCCCCCTCCTTCACCCGAACCAAGTCGCGGGTAAACGAAGCGTTGCGGGGATACAAAGAGATCCATCTGCGGGCGCTCAAGTTACTGGCCAAAGATGGATTGTTGGCGACCTATTGTTGTTCGCACCACATTGATCGGGCGCTTTTTTACGAGATGATCACGGGGGCGGCCGTGGATGCGAAACGTTCGTTGCGGCGATTGGCGGTCTATGAACAGGCGACCGATCATCCGGTGCTGACGGGTTTGCCGGAGACTGAATACTTGAAAGGATTCCTCTTTGAACTCGCTCCTTCCCGCTGAACCAGGGCCGCTCCTCTCGGCGTGGCGGTTTTTCCGGCTGATGACCTGGGTGCACGCCCGGAGCGCGGCGGCGGCGCTGCGGGGGATTCGTCGGGAGAATCCGTGGTTGCTCCTTTTGTTTGTGGTCTTTGTGCTTTGCTATCTGCTAGCTGGTTTTTTGCTTTTCTACCATGGGCTGCTTTTCGTGCGGGGCTACGCGGTGGTGGGGACCCTTTTGACCCAGCGGATTCTCTTTTTAATCTTTGGCTTTTTCTTTCTGATGCTGGTTTTTTCCAATCTCATCATTGGGTATGCGGCGTTGTTTCGGAGTCGAGAAACCACCGCTTTTTTTCCGCTGCCCTTGGCGGCGAGGGAGGTGTTTCGATGGAAATTTATCGAGTCGCTCGTGGTATCGAGTTGGGCACTGATTTTTTTGAGTGCGCCGATGATGGCGGCGTTTGGGATGGCGTGCCGGTCCGAGCCCGATTTTTATTTTAAAGTGGGGCTAGTTTATTTGCCGTTCGTCATTCTGCCTGCGGCAGCCGGGGCGTGGCTGATGTTTGGATTGTTGCACGCGCTGAGTGTGCGTTGGGTGAAATGGCTGTTGGTGGCTGGGGTGGCGGCGACAGTGATTTACGGGTTGGGTGCGTTGCAACCTGTGACAGAAGAGGAGGCGTCAGCCGGGGAGCAGGTGGCCTCGTTCGACCGGTTGTTGCAGCACACGCGAGTGGGGTTGAACCCGTGGTTGCCGAGTGCGTGGATGGCGAAAGCGGTCTTGTATTGGAGCCAGGGGCTCGGGCAGACGGGGGGATTTTACGCCTTGCTTCTGACCAGCAACGCCCTGTTGGCCTTCGCCCTGATTTTTGGTCCGACCGGTCGTTGGTTTCCCGGCACGCACGCACGGGTCGGGGCGAATCGTTCGCGAAACATTCAGGAGCGAGCGGATCGTCGACGACGCCAGGCGGGGCTTCGGAATGGATTGGAACGGATGATTGATTGCCTGCCATTTCCGCGGCAACCCCGCGCTTTGTTGCTCAAGGATGCCCGTTTATTTCTGCGGGACCCGTCCCAATGGAGTCAGTTCGGCATTTTCCTGGGGCTGCTCTTAATTTACATCGTGAACTTGAAAAATGTCGCATTCACGACCGAGAACCCGTTTTGGACGGCGATGATCAGTTATTTGAATTTGACCGCTTGCAGCCTGACCCTCTCGACGCTCACCACGCGCTTTGTGTTTCCGCAATTTAGTTTGGAGGGACGTCGGCTTTGGATTCTGGGGTTGGCACCTTTTGGGTTGGACCGGATGATTCTGCAGAAGTTTTTGACGAACGGGGTGCTGACGGGTGTGGTGACCGGGGTGTTAATGGCGGGGTCGGGGGCGGTTTTGAATTTGGGTTGGAGGGAGAACCTGGGTTTTTGCCTGTTGATTGTGGTGATGAGTTTTACCCTAAGCGGAGTTTCGACTGGGTTGGGGGTCTTATTTCCGAATTTGAAAGAAGAGAACCCATCGAAAATCGTCAGCGGCTTTGGTGGAACCCTCTGTCTGGTGTTGAGTTTCATTTATATTATTGTGGTGGTGGCGTTGGCGGCGTTGCCAGCGCTTCTGACTTTTTCGGGGGAGGCTGCTGGGACGATGGATCGGGGCTGGGTGAGACCGGTGGCGTTGACCGTGGTGGGGGGGGTGAGCGTGGTTTTCGCAGCAGGCACGATGATTCCGGCATTGCGCAAAGCGAAAAAACTGGAAATCTGAACCCCCGAACTTAGAGTCACCTTTATTCATGAGTGAACGCGAAGAGGAAAATTACCTACCCCTGCCGCCCGAATCCGGTCGTGGCAACACCAGTGATTTGCTGAGTTCGGAGGTGCAAAAGGCGCAAGAGAAACTGCTCTCCCTCCAACGGCAACAGGAACAGATCGAACGACAGAAACGGGAGTTGGAGGAACTGACGCGGAAGGAAGAGGAGTTCGAGACCGGCAAAGAAGAGATGGTGGAGAAATTCACCCGCGCTCTGGTGGTGGTCGAGCGCCAGACCTTCGAAGCGCAGAAGCGGATGGAGCAATTAAAAACCACGCAGAAGGCGTTCACCGATCACCTACGGACGTTGGAGGGGATCAACCCGGCGGGTTGGAGCAAAAGCGAGCTCGACAAGAGTGTGCTGCAAAAGGAGCTGAGCAAGGCGCTGAGTGCCTTGGACCATGCCAAATCGGTCTATAGCGAGTCGCGCAGCCGGATCAGCGCGGAATTGAGCGAAGATGTGCTGGAGGAAGTCGAAGAGGATCCGGCGGCTTACGAAGAGCCTCGGGGGTTTGGCTATTGGTTCATGAGCGGTCTGGCTTTTACCCTTCCTTTGTTGGTGCTTGGGTTGGCCGCCTTGGTGCTTTGGATGGTTCGTCCCTGACATCGCCATGGCTCATTCATCCCGTCCTTCCCGTTCCTCGCGCGATTCAAAATCAGCTTCGCCCCGACAAAATCGTCGGTCCGCTTTTGCTCGGAAACAACAACAGCTCGCCCATGAAGCCGAGCGCGTCAGCAAACAGCTCGAGGAAACCCGCCGTCAATTGGAGGAAGCCCCGATTCGCGCGGCCGCCCGTCGGGAGGAGGAGCATGATCTCCTCGCCCGCAATGCCAATGGTCGGCTCGTTCGGTTGGATGCGATGACGGGAGCGCCGAGTGCCATCGGCGGCTCGGCCAGTCGACCCCGGCGTCGCACCAAAGCGCAGCGGGACGCCGAATACGCCCAGCTTTTCCTGCTTGCCATTCTCTGCGCGGGGCTGGTCTTTTTCGCCATTCAACTTTTTCTTTGAAAGCCGCGCCCGTTGGCTGTCGGCCTTTTCCCCCTCGGTTTTGACTATGGAAACCCCGCAACTTGACGTCCGTTATGTCGCTAAACTCGCCCGGCTCGCCCTGAGTGAGGAAGAAATCGACACCTTTCAACAACAGCTCGGTCAGGTGCTCGAACATGTGCGCCAGCTCGAACAGGTCGATGTCACCGGCATTGAACCGATGGCCCACGCCCAGGCGTTGGAAAATGTCTTCCGCGAAGACGTTGAGCGCCCCTCGCTCCCGGTGGAAAAGGTGCTCGCCAATGCGCCCAAGCAATCGGGCGACCTGATCGTGGTCACCAAAGTCGTGGAATAATTTGTCATGAGCCAACCTTTGCACACCCTGACGTTATCCGGTCTCCGCAGCCTCCTGCGGGATGGAGCCGTGACTCCGGTGGAAGCGGCCCGCGCGTTGTTGGATCGCATCGCAGCGGTCGACGGACAGATCGGCGGCTATCTGTCGTTTGACGCCGACGCCCTACTCGCCGATGCCGCCAAGGCTGATCCTTCGCTTCCCTTGGGAGGCATTCCGATCTCGATCAAAGATATCTTGAATGTCGCAGGCCAAGCGTGCGGGTGCGCCTCTAAAATTCTGACCGGATACCGCGCCCCTTACGATGCCACCGCCATCGCACGACTCAAGGCGGCCGGGGCGATTCCTTTTGGCCGGGTGAACATGGATGAGTTTGCCATGGGATCTTCGACCGAAAATTCCTCGATTCAAAAGACGGCGAATCCGTGGGCGCTGGACCGGGCTCCGGGCGGGTCGAGCGGCGGATCGGCCGCTGTGGTGGCCGCTGACGAAGCGTATGCCGCCCTGGGCACCGACACCGGCGGATCGATCCGGCAACCGGCGGCCTTTTGTGGGTGCGTCGGATTGAAGCCGAGTTACGGACGGATTTCGCGATATGGGTTGGTGGCATTTGCCTCCTCGCTGGATCAGATTGGGCCGATCACGAAAACCGTGGAGGACAGCGCTCTCCTCCTGCAAGCCATGGCCGGACGGGACGAGATGGATAGCACGAGCCTCGATGAGCCGGTGCCGGATTACCGCGCAGGGCTGAATGCCGGGGTGGCCGGGCTGCGGGTCGGGATGCCGAAAGAATATTTTGCCGGCGGCTTGGATCCCGAGGTGCAGCAGGCTGTGGAAACTGCCGTTCGGCATTATGAAGGGTTGGGGGCAAAAATCGTCGAAATCTCCCTGCCCCATACCGAGCACGCTGTCGCCGTCTATTACATTCTCGCAACGGCCGAAGCTTCCGCCAACCTGGCGCGGTTCGATGGGGTGCGTTACGGGCATCGGGCGGAGCATCCCGCCGATCTGCTCGATCACTATTGCCGGACCCGGGAGGAAGGATTCGGGCCGGAAGTGAAACGGCGGATCATTTTGGGGACCTACGTGTTGAGCAGTGGTTACTACGACGCCTATTATTCGCGGGCTCAAAAGGTGCGAACCCTCATTCGCCGGGATTTTGAAAACGCCTTTGCCCAAACCGACCTGTTAATTTGCCCGACGTCACCGACTCCGGCCTTTAAGTTGGGCGAGCGAACGGCTGACCCGCTGCAAATGTATTTGGCCGATATTTTTACCATTGCGGCCAATCTCGGGGGGCTATGCGGCATCAGTTTACCTTGCGGCTTCACGTCAGGGAATCCTCGGCTACCGATCGGGCTGCAACTGATGGGGCGCCCTTTTGATGAAGCCCGGCTCTTGCAAGCCGCGCACGCTTACGAACAGTCGACTCCGTGGCACAAGGAGCGTCCGACGCTCTGAGCCATCGCTATTCTAACCTTCGCGCCAACTTGCAAAGGGGCCAGGGCTCGGGATATTGCGGTATTATGAGCAAACGCGCCTGGTTTTGGGCCCTGGTTATCGTCATCGGATTGAATCTCGCCGTCGGTTGGCGGGTCTACGACGCCTATGCGGCCGAGACCCAGGAGGACGATGTCTATGCGAATGTCAGCGTCTTTACCCGCGCTCTCATGCTCATTCGGCAGGATTATGTGGATGCCGAGAAAATTAGCTATCGCGACCTGACTTACAACGCACTGAAAGGGATGCTCTCGAATCTCGATCCTCACAGCCAATTCATGGAGCCCGTCGATTTCGACGAAATGCAGGAGGAGACAAAAAGTGAGTTTGGCGGCCTCGGCATTGAGATTTCGCAGCGGAACGATCTTTTGACCATCGTCACTCCCATGGAAGACTCGCCTGCCGCCAAAGCCGGTCTGATTTCCGGGGATCAAATCACCAAGATCGATGGGGAACCGACGGACAAAATGGCCCCGACCGAAGCCGTGTCGAATCTCCGGGGCAAACCGGGCACCAAGGTGGTCCTCACCATTTTCCGGCCCGAGACCAAGGAAGTGCTCGATTTCACTGTCACGCGCGACGTGATCAAAGTCGACAGCGTGCGGGGGAAGAAAATGTTGCAGGGCCCTGAGACCGGCGATTTTAAGATTGGTTACGTGCGGATCACCCAGTTTAGCGAGCCAACGGCGAAAGAGTTGGGCCGACGATTGGATGAATTGGAGGCGCAAGGGATGCAGGCGTTGGTGCTCGATTTGCGGAATAACCCCGGGGGATTGTTAAATAGCGCCATTGATGTGTGCGGCCAGTTTCTTCCCTCCGGCACCATGGTGGTTTACACCGATGGCCGATCGGAATCGGCCCGGCAAGAATATCGGACCCGCAGCATGAGTAATTCGAAGGCCCGGCTTGAATATCCCATCGTCGTGCTAACGAACAACGGGAGCGCCAGCGGTTCGGAAATCGTTGCGGGAGCCCTCAAAGATCTGAATCGCGCCATTGTCGTGGGGGAAACCACCTTTGGAAAAGGCTCGGTCCAAAGCGTGTTGCCGCTCCCGGATTCATCCGCCATGCGACTGACCACAGCGAAATATTACACCCCGAGTCGCCAGGTGATTCATGAAAAAGGGGTGACGCCGACCATTCAGGCCATCATGACGCCCGAGGAGGAGGTCGCGATGACGCGTCGGCGTAGCTACGCGGCGTTGACAGATGAGGAACGGAAGGAGGTCGATCGCCATCAGGATAACCAGATGGATCGGGCGATCGATGCG
>CAZSPO010000037.1:7525-14709 GCA_964608775.1 uncultured Chthoniobacterales bacterium
CTCAAAGGGGTCCTCATCTTTCAAAAGGTCAAAGCCCCGGAAAAAGGCACCCCCGACGAAGAAGCCGAGGCGGGTTAAATGGTGTGCGCCGGTTTGCTTCCCTCGCCTGATGCTAGTTCTGGGCATTGAAACTTCCTGCGACGAATCGGCCGTCGCCGTGCTTCGCGCCACCGACCGCCGAGTGATCGCCTCCCGGGTGGCGTCGCAGATTCCGATGCATCGCGCATTTGGCGGGGTCGTGCCCGAAGCCGCTTCCCGCGAGCATTTGCGCCGGATGCGCCCCTTGGTGGAGGAGACCTTGAAGGCGGCGGAGGTCGGGTTGGGAGCGATCGATTGTTTTGCTGCGACACGCGGTCCGGGGTTGGCCAGCGCCCTCATGGTCGGGGTTGCAATGGCGAAGGGGTTGGCGATTGGCGCTGGTCGCCCCTACCTCGGGATCAATCACATGGAGGGCCATCTCTTGTCTCCCTTCCTCAGCGCGGGCAGTCCGGTGCGCCCGGCGGTTGGCTTAATCGTAAGTGGTGGCCACACGATGTTGGTGGCGGTGCGCGGGTTCCGCCACTATGAATTACTGGGGCAAACCCGCGATGATGCAGCGGGCGAGGCGTTTGATAAAATCGGCAAAATGCTGGGGCTACCCTATCCGGCCGGGCCGGAGGTCGACCAATTGGCCAGGGAGGGAAAGCGCATGGCATTTTCTCTCCCGAGAGGGATGGCCGACAGTGGCGATTTTTATTTTAGCTTTAGCGGGTTGAAAACAGCGGCGCGGCTTCGGATTCCCGAGTTGCGGAAGCAAGATTTGGCTGATTTTTGCGCCTCATTCCAGGAAGCGATCGTCGCGGTGCTTGTCGATAAAACCATCGCGGCCGTCCGTCACACCGGTCTCTCTCGCGTGGCGGTAAGTGGCGGGGTCGCCTGCAACTCCCGATTGCGGAACGCGCTGGCGGAGGCTTGCGCGGCGGAGGGAGTGGAGTTGATGCTGCCCGATCCGTGGGTCGCCACCGACAACGCCGCCATGATCGCCCATGTGGCTGGCCTTCAATGGGAACGTGGCATGGCCGGATCGTTGGCGGAAGAGATCGATCCTAACCTTGGCTTATGAGCGGAGGAGGAAAAGCATCCGTCTGCTGGCGTTGCAAGAGCCGCGATCATTGACACGTCAACCCCGGCTCCTTACCTTCGTTAAAACGCTGCCTTCATCGTGTTCCCCTCCCTCCTCAACAACGAAGATTACATTTTAGAAATCCTGGTCGAAATGGCTTACCTCGGCCAAGGCCAGATCGACGAGGCCCGGGCGGCCGTCCCCGCCGAGCAGAGTGTTTTGAACCACTTGCTTGAGAGCGGCGCGATCACCCAGCAGGATGTCAGTCGGGCGCTGGCCGCCCATTCCAACATGGAGTATATGGAGATCGCCCAACTGGCGATCCCGGCCCATGTGCTGGAATCGATGCCGGCTGAACTGGCGCGCCGCTTTAAGGCGGTGCCGGTCGGGATGAATGACGCGGCATTGGTCGTCGCGATCAGTGATCCCTTGGATTTCGAGACGCTCGACAGCCTGCGGTTTCTCTTGAAACGGGAGGTGGAAACCGTCTGCTCGTCACCCGACCAAATCGATCAGGCGTTAGTCAAATATTACGGGACGGCCGAGGACGCCCTGGCCGGTCTTGAAGGGGCCGATATCGAAGGCTCCGACCTTGCGCTGGGGGGAGAGCAACAGGACGATGGCCCCCAGGAAACCGGCGATGCGCCCATTATCAAAATGGTCTCCATGCTCCTGCTCGAAGCTTACAAATCGCGCGCGAGCGATATTCATCTCGAACCGTTGGAGAATAAATTCCGCGTCCGCTTCCGTATCGACGGGGTCTTGCAGGAAATGCAGAGCCCCCCCAAGAAGTTGCAGGCCGCCATCATCAGTCGGCTCAAAATCATGACCGGCTCGATGAGCATCGCGGAAAAGCGACTCCCGCAAGATGGCCGGATCCAAATCAAGCTCGGCAAAAAATCGATCGATCTTCGCGTGTCCACCATCCCGACCAACCACGGCGAATCGGTGGTCATGCGGATTCTGGATAAATCCAGCTTGCTCCTTGGCCTTCCGCAACTCGGGTTCTTTAGCGATGACCAAGCGATTTTTGAAGGGCTGATCGGGTTGCCCGATGGCATTCTGCTTGTGACAGGGCCGACCGGTTCCGGCAAAACAACGACGCTCTATGCCTGTTTAAACTTCGTTAACAAACCGGACCGCAAGATTATCACCGTGGAAGATCCCGTCGAGTATCAGCTCAACGGGATTAACCAGGTGCAGGTCAATTCCGAGATCGGGATGACCTTTCCATCCGCTCTCCGATCCATGCTGCGGCAGGCACCGAACATTATTATGATCGGGGAAATCCGTGACCTCGATACCGCCGCGATCGCCATTAATGCTTCGCTTACGGGTCACTTAGTTTTCAGCACCCTTCACACCAACGACGCCCCGGGGGCAGTGGCCCGTCTCATTGATATCGGGATCAAACCCTTCCTCGTCGCCAGCTCCATCCGGGCCATTATCGCCCAGCGCCTCGTGCGGAAGTTATGTGACAATTGCAAACACCCGATGCCGCTGAATGAAGTCCAACTGCGTGCCCTGCAATTGGATCTGGCCCAACTCGCCGAGGCACAGACGGCCGGCCCGGTCGGGTGTGAAATCTGTCGGCACACCGGATACAAAGGGCGGATGGGCATTTACGAAATTTTTCAAATCGACGACGAAGCTCGACACATGATCAACGAACGGCTCTCCACCATGCAACTCCGCAAGCGAGCCCGCGAACTCGGCATGCGCAGTCTGCGCGAAGATGGGATTCGCAAGGTGCTCGCCGGATTAACCTCCGCCGAGGAGGTCTCCTCGGTCACCATGGCCGACTCTGAATAAGCCCAAGTTCCCGCAAACCTCTGCCCTCCCCCGATGAACGCCAAACAGGTCGTCGAACTTTTCCACGCCAACAATTACATCGACGCTTATCAGATGGACGAAGTGCTCACCGAGCTGAGCACCAGCGGCCTGGCAGTGGCGGATGTTTTTGCGAACTTTGGCATTTTCACGCACGAACAATTTTATCAAATGCTCGCCGAATCGTTGGGGGCGGAATTTGTCGATCTATCCGCCGTGGAGATTCCCCCGCAGGTGCTTCGACTGATTCCCGCTGGCCTGGCCCGCTTGCACCAAGTGCTGCCGGTGGGTGCCAATGACGAGGCAATCGCGGTGGCCCTGGTCGATCCGCTCAACCCGCAGACCGTGGACGAATTGCGGTTCGCTTTGAGTCGGGAAATTCAAATCGTCGTGTCGCCCGTGCATCAGGTGGCCGAGCAGATCGCCAAAGCGTATGGCTCTGAAAGCTCCAGCATGGAGGAAGTGCTGGCCCAGCTCGGGGGGGAACTCTCTTTCGGCGAGGATGAAGAAGACTCGACCGCCATTGAGGCCGAAGCAAACGCGGCACCGATTATTAAATTTGTTGACCTCATTCTGCACCAAGCGATTCAAGATCGGGCGAGCGATATTCACTTCGAACCATTTGAAACCGAGTTCAAGGTCCGCTACCGAGTCGATGGGGCGCTTTACGAAATGGCTCCGCCCCCCCGCCACCTGGCCCTGCCCGTGATTTCCCGGGTAAAAGTCCTGGCCAATCTTAACATCGCAGAGCGTCGCCTGCCTCAGGACGGTCGGATTCAACGCACCATCAATGGCAAACCGGTCGACCTTCGCGTTTCGACCTTGCCCACGCAATTTGGCGAAAGCGTGGTGCTTCGGGTGCTCGACCGCAATGCCGTGAATCTCGATCTTGAAACGCTTGGAATGCCCCAGGCGATCTTTGATTATATCATCGAGACCATCGAGAAGCCGAATGGCATTTTTATTGTCACAGGCCCGACCGGCTCCGGCAAAACCACCACCCTTTATTCCGCCCTTCGCAAAATCAACACGATCGATTCCAAGCTGCTGACGGCGGAGGAGCCGGTGGAATACGATATCGACGGCATTATCCAGGTGCCGGTGAATGAGCCGATCGGCCTGAGTTTTGCCCGCATTCTCCGGGCCTTCCTGCGGCAAGATCCCGACCGGATCATGGTGGGAGAAACACGCGATCTGGAGACCGCCCAGATCGCCATTCAAGCGTCGCTCACCGGCCATCTGGTCTTTACCACCCTGCACACCAATGATGCGCCCGGTGCGGTCACCCGCTTGATTGACATGGGCGTGGAGCCTTTTCTCATTTCCTCCTCGCTGGAGGGGGTGCTCGCGCAACGATTAATCCGCCGGATTTGCACGACCTGCCGCGTCCCTTACGAGCCGACGGAAAGCGTGCTGACCCAGCTCGGCCTTTCGCCCCATGATATCGGCGACAAGGATTTCTACTACGGGGCTGGGTGCGGCGCTTGCAACCAGACGGGCTACAAAGGGCGCAAAGGGATTTATGAACTTCTCAACATCACCGATCCCATTCGAGAGTTAATCAACCAGCGCGCTCCCACCGTGGTGATGAAACAAAAAGCGATCGAAATCGGCATGCGCACCCTGCGCGAAGATGGTCTCCGCTGCATTTACGAGGGAGAATCGACGATCGAGGAAGTGCTGAAATACACCTGACCCAAAAGTCTCATGAAAACACGACTGGTTTTATGAAAATTTGGGAGCTCCGCCCCATGACATCCACCGGGCTGCGGGCTCGGTGGGTTTCCTGAAAAACCGATCGACATGCGCCTGCCACCCGCCTAAAGACAAAGCCCAACAATCTCCCTCAGGATATGCCGAAATTTGCTTACGTTGCGTTAGATGCCCGCGGTCAGGAATACACAGGCTCATTGGAAGCTGACAGCAAGGAAGGAGTCGTCAACCAACTCCGCCAAGCTGGCTATTTCCCCACCAGCGTAGAGGAGGAAGGCCGGGGTAAGGTCGTCAAAAAAGGCGGCAAAACCGTCGTCAAAGCCGAAGGAGCCGGCAAAGGCGCTTCGTTGGTCGGCAAACGATCCGTCAAAGCCAAGGTCCTCATGATCTTTACCCGCCAGCTCGCCACCCTGATCGACGCCGGTTTGCCCCTCATGCGGGGCCTCGCAGTCCTGGCGAAACAGGAAAAAGATATTGTCTTGCGAGCCACCATCGATCGGTTGGCCGATTCGGTCCAGAGCGGAGCCACCTTCTCCGAATCCCTCGCTCAGCACCCTAAAATTTTTAACAAACTTTATATCAACATGGTGAAAGCCGGGGAACTCGGTGGCGTTTTGGAAATCGTCCTCCTCCGCCTGGCCGAATTTCAGGAAAAAGCGCAGAAGGTCAAAAACAAGGTCGTGGCCGCGATGTTTTACCCAATCATCGTGCTGGTGATTGCCATCTCCATTTTGGCCTTTTTGCTCGTGTTCATTGTGCCGAAATTTCAGGAGATTTTCCGGGACATGCTCGGCAACAAACCGTTGCCGGCGCTGACGACCTTCGTGATTGAGGCCAGCAATTTGGTGAAAGGGAACGCCCTTTGGTTGGGGCTGGGCGTGGTGGCAATCGTGGTGGGATACAATCTGCTCGCTGCAAATCCCAAAGGCAAAGCGCTCATCGACCGGGTAAAACTTCGCATGCCGCTCTTCGGCGATCTCATTCGTAAAAGCTCCATCTCCCGCTTCAGCCGCACGTTGGGCACCCTCGTCACGAGTGGCGTCCCCATTCTTCAAGCCCTCAATATCACCCGGGAAACCGCCGGCAACGTGGTGATCGCTGAAGCGATTTCGAAAATCCACGACAGCGTGAAAGAGGGGGAATCCATCGTGCAACCAATGGAAGCCAGCGGAGTCTTTCCGCCCATGGTGATTTCCATGGTGGACGTCGGTGAAGAGACGGGGCAACTCCCGGAAATGCTCCTGAAAATTGCCGAGGTTTTCGATGACGAAGTGGATAACGCCGTGGCCGGCCTAACGAGCCTGCTGGAACCGGTCATGATCGTCTTCCTGGCCGTCATCGTCGGCACCATTGTCATCGCCCTCTTCCTGCCTCTGATTTCGATCATCGGCGGCATGAACGAACAATAATCCCGACTAGTTTATCGTAGCAAAGTTGGGTCTGCCGTTCTCGCTTCCCCGTTTGCCTCCATCCGATTTCCAGAGTAGTTTTCGGAATGCGTTCTCCCCGCGTCTCTTCCGTCAACGGCTTTACCTTGGTCGAACTCCTGACCGTCGTCGCCATCATTATCGTCCTGATGGGTCTGACCCTCGGGGTCTCCGGATTCGTCCGTGAAAAAGGAGCCCGCAACCGGGCGCAGGCCGAGATTGCCGCCATGGAAGCCGCCTTGGAACAATACCGGATCGACAATGGCGGCTACCCTTTCAGCCTGGACGGGGGTGGTTACGAAACGAAGACCAACCCAGACACGGTCGGGAATAAAATGCGCACTTCCAATGTGCCCGCCGGCGATTTGCGCCTCGCTTCCTTCGAGCTGTTCAAGGCGCTTTCCGGCTTTGACAAGACGGCTGGTGAGTACGTCGGAAAGACTTATTTCGAATTTCCGCCTCAAATGCTCGAGGGCGCTGACTCCAAAAATTACGACCCGGGCAACGTCACCGCCGTGATCGATCCCTGGGGATTTCCCTACGGCTATTACTTACCCGACCCAGCCGATCCGACGACCATGGCGAAGAACCCCACCATCGACCTCTACTCCACGGCGAATACCCAAAATAAAGCGAAGGATATGGACATCGATCAGTTACACGAGGCGTGGGTCACCAACTGGTGACGGGATTATCAACTGGTGACGGGGGTGCCCCATCCTGGTTATACAACGGAAGCTTTTCGGTCACGCGTCCTGTCCATCGCAAACCCGTGGATCAACATTTGGTTTCGGAATGGCCCTGCGAAGGGTCGTCCCCGGAACCCATGACTGATGGGAACCGCCCGGTGCGGACTCGCATGCCGGGAGTCGAACAACTCACGCCGAACAACTCACAAGCCTCTCTTATCCAGCTGACGGGCCAAAGTCACCTCGTAAACACTCTCAAGGAGACCAGGTCCATGGGGGCAGGGGCCAGGATTAGGCGGGGCACTCCGCATTACCGCACATTGTGTAAGAGGCGGCAGCACCAAAAACTAAGAGGGCAGGCAGGAGGTCAGGGCCACTTCATCTGAATTTGACTTACTCCTCATAGCCCGGAATGTGATTCGG
>CAZSPO010000038.1:0-14590 GCA_964608775.1 uncultured Chthoniobacterales bacterium
AGGGCGAGTGAGGCATGGCCGAGGACGCCGGTCAGCAGGTTGTTGAAATCGTGGGCCACCCCGCCGGCCAGCACGCCGAGGCTTTCCAAGCGTTGGGCTTCCAAAAGATTCCGCTCCATACGCAAACGCTCTTCCTGCTGCCGCCGCCGGTCGGTCACATCGCGGACGACCGAGAGAAACCGTTGACGCCCTGTGCTGTCTGAGAAGCGGCTGTAAGCGACTTCCAACGACATGGCGCGTCCGTCTTTCAACCGTTTCTCGATCTCAACATGTTCCGGCAAGCCGTCCCGTTCAAATCGGGCTCGATAAGAAGCTAGGGTCTCTTCGGGGTGTCCTTCGGCGTAAAGGTCTGCCACGGATTTGCCGATCACTTGGAAGGGTTCTACGCCGAAGATCCGGCAAAAGCCGGGGTTCACCGACTCAATCCGACCTTCGGCATCGGTCAAGCGCATCCCATCCATCGTATTTTGCCAAATGGAACGGAATAACTGTTCCGAGTCCGCCAGAGCCCGCTGGGCAAGCACCAGATCGGTGATGTCGCGCGACATGCCGAAGGTCCCGATGATCGCCCCGTTCTCATCGCGCAGCGGCATTTTGGTGGTCGAAGCCCAACTCTCCCGACCGTGGTGCAACCCTTCCGATTCCAGGATGCCGACAATTGGCTCGCCGGTCTGCATGATGCGTTCTTCATCCTCCCAAGCTTGGCGGGCGTGGGTTGCGCCGAACAAATCGAAGTCCGTCTTGCCGAGGGCTTCTTCGGTCCGGGCAAAGCCGCAAAAGAGCCGGAAAGCTTCATTGATCCGAAGAAACCGATGTTCGCGATCTTTAAAATAAATCCGGTCCGGAATGTGATTAAAAAAGGCACGCTGCAAATCGAGTTCACGCTGAAGCTGGCCGGACAAGGCCTCGAGCTCGGTGATGTCGGCTTGGAAACAGATGATGCCTTCGTTGTGCCCATCAGGTCCGGGCAACGGGGCTTTGGTCTCTGAAAAGGTCCGGCGCACCCCGTCAATTTCCTGGTCGAACTGCTTGTAATTCACCCACATTTCGCCGGAATCGATCACCTGACGTTCCTCGTGCTCGAAGAACCGAGCTAAGCTCTCTGGGTAATGGTCGTGCGAGCGGTGGCCCTCCAGTTGGGCCGTTTCGTCCACGCCAAGCAACCGACGTTTTGCGCGATTAACATAGCGATAACGCAAGTCGGCGTCCTTCACGAGGATCGGGTGCGGGATAGCGTCGAGTGCCCGACGGATCAGGTTGCGTTCGCGTTCGACCCGGGCCGCAGCGGCGCGCTCCCGGGCATCCGCTTCGATTGAACGCAAGAAGGTCCCGAGCAAAATGGCCAGAAAGCGGAGGCGAGTGTGGTCGGCCTCGGTGACCGGGGCGGTCCCGAGTTGATCCGCAAAGAGCAGGGCGCGGACCGTGTGGCCATCCCAGACGGTGCAACAGGCGAGCGAACCTTCCGCCACAGTTTGGCAGGCGTGATCGCGCAACGGCCCTTGAAGCTGTTCGCAAACCACCCCGCGCGCAGCCGTCCCTGCCGCAATGATCCCCCGCAGGCGCGTATGATGCAGGGCGTTCACCGGATCGGTCGGAGCCAGCAAATCGACCCGAGCTTCGGATTCATTTCGGAGCGCCCCGGTTTCATCCACCCCAAAGGTGCCCCGCATCTCCCGTCCATCATCGGAGACCAGCCAAAATCCAGCGCGACGAAGCCCAATTTCTTCTTGCACCGTGGCGACCGTTTGGCGAGCCAGCTCTAAAATCCCCTCGCAGGCAGAAAGCCGCTCAGCGGACCGCAGAAGACCGGCTGTGAACGGATCGTGGAGGGGGGGACTTCGCATCGACAACAACACCTTGAAAAAAATCTCATAACAAGAACGGAGCGAGGATGCAACTCCGGCGGCCACTCTGGCGGCCATTCGTATGGGTTGCGATTCAGGCGGGCTGAGCCATTAATGATTTCGTTCAAATGAATCAACCCAACCAGCTTAGCGGCGCTTGACTTCTACCCATTGACCCTCCCACGGTTACGACTCATCTTACCCCTTATGAAACACCTCCTCCTGCTTCCCTGCCTTACATTCGTTCTCGTCACGACTGGTCCGCTCAGCCAAGCGGAAGACCACGAGCACACCCCCATGGAGCAATCCATGGAAATCATCAACGATTCCTATCGGGTGATCGCCCGGGGGTTGCGTAAGCCGGACCCTTCTCAACAAGCCACATTTGTGGAAGCCGCGACGACCATGGAGGCCGAGGCGGTGAAATCTCGCGAATTCATGCCGATGAAAATCGCCGCCATGCCCGAAGCCGAGCAAGCGACGGCGATGGAGTCTTATCAGAAGGAGATGGACAAATTTATCGAGAATATTCGGCAACTCAAAGCGGCCTTGGAAGCTGGTGATTTTGAAAAAGCCAGCGCCGCTATCAACCTTTTGAAGGTAGACAAATCCGAAGGCCACGAAGCCTGGAAAAACAACTAACCACAGCGCCCTGGGACGGTCCACCGGGGCCGCTTCCCCGCTATGATCCGACGCATCTGCACGCTGGCGATTTCCGCTTGGTTGATAGCCGGTTTTCCGCCTGACCCTGCGCCCGCCCAAGAAACGTCCCAAGAAACGTCCCAAGAAACGTCCCAAGAAACTTCACCGACGGTTCCTCCGGAGGTTGCCGTCCTTGAGCCGCACCTCCTCGCCACCGAAGTTCGGGCCATTTTTGAGAGAAGCTGCGCCGAATGTCATGATCCGAGCCAGGGCCGACCGAAGGGTGGGTTTTCTAACGTGCTAGATTTGCAAGGGATGACGGATGACGGCGATTACGTGATCCCGGGCGATCCGGATGGGAGCGAACTTTATTTGGTGACCTTTGATCCTGACCCGGATTTTCGCATGCCCCCGCCGGACAGTGGTTTGCCGGCTCTTAACGAGCGCGAAATCGCCATGGTGGCCCAGTGGATTTTGAATGGGGCCGGGATGCCGCCTGCCCCGGAGGTCGTGGGCGGCGCGGTCGATGTTGTCGAGAATGTTGTTGAGATCGTCGAGGTCACGGAGCCGACGGCCACCCCCACCCCGGAGCCAGAAGAAAAGCGATCCATTAAGCCGAGCCGGGTGCTGGCCAATTTTCATCCGCTCCTGATTCATTTCCCCATCGCTTTGCTGATTGTCTCGGCGTTGTGCGAATTTTTAGGGTTATTCCGACCGCAACTGGAGTTAGTCTCTCGGTTTTCCCTTTGGATCGCGACGCTGGGGGCAATTCCCTCGGCGATCACCGGGTGGATGTTGGCTCCGGTGCGAGGATGGACGGGCGGGGCGGATCTCCATCGTTGGCTGGGAGTCTCGACCGCCGCCGGTTGTGTGGTGGCGTTGGTCTTGCTGGAACTGGCGTTGGGCCGGAGCAAACCGACTTTGCGCTGGGTGGCCCGCTTCGTGATATGGGGGCTGGCGCTCTTGGTTTCGATCACCGGCCACACCGGGGGCGAATTGGTCTACGGCAAAGATTTTATGTTCAAGTAAGTCGGGAGTCGGCACCAGGCTTTTCCTGGTCGAATTTCCTAAGCGCCTCGCACGGATCGCTCGCCGCAGCGGTGATGGATACGGTGATTTCCAGAAGCAGAAGCGCAAAGCGCTAAAAATTAGCTGCCGAACCGGTGCCTCGATTTGATTCCTCCGTAGAAAGCTTCATCGCCTGCTCCTAACGACGATCTGAGAGGCTCAAAGACGAATAATACCAGCTGAGGATAATTTTTCGAGAACTCCGTGAGTTTTATGTTACGCCGAGAATATTAAATTTGTTAATTTCGATGAACTGGCTAAAGCAAAAGATCGCCCGAAGCGATGTCGTGAAACACCCCAAAATGGGTGGTTTAAAAGACGGGTTTAATTACCTGTTCGCTCAAGAAAATAATGCAAAAATGGAAAATCAAAAAGGAATACCTTGTCGGAGCAAGTGCGTGCTTTCTCTGCTTCCTTTCCGGCGCAATCAACGTTCATTTCGTCCGCCTCTTTGCCTTCGCGGTCGGCTATCTAGCTGGCGATATTTTAAGGCTCTTCATTGAGGCGAGCCACACCGAACGCGATTACGCAGGAGCGCTGACTTTGTTCTTCATTATTGTGGGCTTTATCGCCGGGGCGATCGTAGCGGGACTTGTCATTCATCATCCTAGATTTAACATGGAGCGCCCTTACGGGCGTTCTTTGATGGCGATCGGCGGGATATTCCTTGTCGCAGCACTATTTGAGCGATCCATTCCGATGATGGCCCTCCCCTTAGCAGCATTCGCGTCGGGACTTCAAAACGCCCTGGCAACCATGTACCGAGGCGTGATTCTTCGCACGACCCACGTAACAGGCATCGTAACGGATTTCGGCCAATCCGTCGGAATGAGACTAGCGGGCCACAGAGTGGAACCATGGAAGATTTGGCTCTATCTCCTCCTTTTCATTTCCTTTCTCGTTGGAGTCGCTGCCGGGTTGCTTTTTGACCATGTTTCTGGCGACAACGGTGCCTATATCGTGGCTCCAGTCTATGTCGTATTCGGGGGGCTGTTTTTCGTCTTCAAGCGCCATATTCGTGCCTTAAATAAGGAACAAGAGCTCATGCATTCAAACCTTAGTCGCTAACGCTCGTTTGGTGAGTGGCGCGCGGCGTTGACAATGCAATCAAGCCCTTCTACACAATCGACGCTGGTGAATTCCTCGTAGGCGCAAGAATCGAAAAGGAGCTCCCCGAAGTCTCGTTGTGGTTCCCAGCCAAAGACGAACAGCGAGCCGTTGCCTTTGATATCATTGCCGCCCGTTTTAAGGGGGGTGCGCAACGGCCATCTCAGCCAATCCGCAATGGGAGGCGGGAGATAACGATAAGCCCTTTGCGAAGGGCTAAAGTTATGATACTTCTAGATATCATGAACACCGCAACTACCGCAGATTTACGCAATCACTTCCGTCGCATTTCAGCCTGGCTGGAAAATGGAGAATCCGTCGAGATTCTCAAACGAGGCAAGCCTTACGCGACCCTTTCGCCAGTGGCAAAGGCAGGAGCGGTTTCTCCATCTGCGATTGATTTTGCCGCCCAAAGGCAGGCGATTTGGAAAGGGCGCCGCTTTTCCGGGGATGAGGTGGCCGAGATGCGGGCAGCGGAGCTGGAGGTTCAAGAATAAGATGCACTATTTTATCGACACCTCCTTTCTCTGCGCCCTTTACCGGGAGCAGGAGAATAGTGAGCGGGCAGATTCCTTCATGAAAACCAAAGGGGCGGAGATCATCGTTTCGTCGCAGGTCCTGTGGGAGTTTCGGCAATCCGCGAGGTTTCAGGTTTTCCGCTATCAGAATGATAAGAGGGTGGGGTTTTCAAAACCCGAAGCCGAGCGGATGATCGCTATACTTTCCGCCAATGTGAAGGCCAATGCCCTGCATTTGGCGAAGGTAGAATGGCCCGACGTTCATAACCTCGCGGAGATCCTTTCCGCCACCTACACGATGAAAGGGGGACATCGTCCGATGGACATCATCCACCTGGCCACCGCGAAACACCTCAAAATCAGTCGATTTCTAACTTTCGACGGCAACCAAAAAAAGCTGGCCGAAGCTGAAAACTTGGTCGTGCCGCTATGAAGATAAACATTCAGGCCGGTATCATACACCCGCAGCCCCAACGTGCGGCAACAACGCCTGGCGCGGGTTGGCCATGTGAACTCGGGAGCCACGCGATGAGACTGAACTCCTTAACAGAACGGATTGATAACCGTGACTCCAAATCTTTTTTCCAGCTCCTTTTAATCCCGCGCGTAAAGCGAAATGTTGGTGTCCACAAAAACTCTAGCGTTCATAGAGACTTTCTCTTGAGGGATTCATGGTTTCTATCTGAACCGCTGTTCTGAGTGGTTCGGTTACTCTTTGGCTTTCCAGTTGCCGAGGTCGTCGGCGGTGTCGGGCTGGCGGTCGGGGCCGGCAGAGTAAAGGTCGTAAGCTTTGCCGCTTCGTTTGCCAGGGGCCACATAACGATAGGTCTGCCCCCAGGGGTCGGTCGGAATTTCCTCAAAGAGGAGCCGCCAATTGTGCGGGATCGGCTCCACAGTGGGCTTGGTCATGAGCGCTTCCAACCCCTGTTGGGTGGTCGGGTAACTGCCGTTCATCGCCTGATAAAGCTTCAGATTCGTCTCAATCGATTGCAAATCGCTCATGACCCGAATTTCCCGTCCATACTCAGCCTGGCCACCCATCATGAAAATGCCGGCGCTCAAAAGAATGCCGATGATGGTGACGACCAACATGATTTCCAGCAGCGTAAAGCCGGCGGAAGGACGAAGGGGTTGGGGACGCATAAGAGGATGGGGTGGGGATTAAATGGGGGAGCCTCCCGGACTAGGGAGCCGGTGAGGTGGCGGCATCAGCGGCCGACCATGGGAATTTGACCTGCAACCGAACATCGCGCAAGTGAACGGCTCCAGATGGACCGGGCAGGGCCAGCATGAGGGAATTCATCCCCGGACGCAAAGCCCCGGCCGGGAGCATTTTCCGGGCGATCGTGCGCCCGACATAGAGATCCGCGCCATCGGGTCCGAGACTCTGCCCGGCGGCAAAACCGGGGTCGGCAAGGTCGGGCCATTGAATTTCGAGTGGTCCGAGCCAGGCTCCGTTGAGATAGAGAGAAGGAGGTGCATCGACGGTGGTGCCGGCGATGTCGCACAAGAGCATGGCCCGCTCGGGAGGCGCGGTGAGGTCCAATTCGTAGAGGACCAGATTTTGATCGGGCACCGGCTGCAAATGCTCCGTTGGCGAGAGCAAGGCGGAGACCACCCCGTTGAGCGATTGGTCGTTGGGCGGAGGGGCGGGCTGATTGGGGACGTTGTGCGGGTTGTGAAACGCAGGGAGTTCAGGTTCGTCAACCGGCGCAAAATGGAGGCGACCTTCTAACCAGGCCAGGTAAAGGGCGTGGGTCGCGTATTCTGGGTCGGTGATTTCAATACGAGCGACGTCGGCGGCTGGGATGGCGAGCGGGGTCGAGAGCAACCCGGGATTGCCAGGATCTTCCACCGTGCCTTCGAAAAGCAATCGTCCGTCACGATCGTAAGTACGCACCAGAATCGGTGGAGAGGGCGATTCCCAATATACCCGGCAGAGGAGGTAGTCAAAGTAGTGCCCATATTCCTCCAAAAGAATCTCGTGAACCACCCCAGTGGCCCCCGGAGAGAGGGTCACATCAGCGACCCAAGCCGGAGCCACCAAGGGGGGCGGATCAGCCGGATCGACCACCCGGAGGGGGAGGTAGGCCGAGAATTGCCGCCACGCGTTCGAAGGGGGGGGCGTCTCCGAGGTCTGGGCGGAGCCCGGGAAGAGGGAGAAGACCCAGGCGGCGAGAACCAGCGTGAAAAGACCGAGGCGCTTCATCGGGTACGGGTGCGGAGGGATGAGGTCATATCAAATACCGCGGATAAAATGCTGAAAACCACGAGCCCGGCAAGCACGGCGATCACGATGATCAAAATGGGGGGCAGGAGAGCGGTCAAATGGCGGATCCGTTTCCCCAGCTCGCCTTCATACATTTCGGCAGCGGAATCGAGGGATTCGGGCAAGTTCCCGGTCTGTTCGCCGAGGGCGGTCATATCGATGAATAATTCAGGGAATCCCCCGGCATTTTGCAGAGCCGCCGAAAAGGCCGCGCCATTGGCAAGAGCTTGCCGCACTTCCTGGAGACGTCGGCGGACAGCGAGATTGGTGCTGGCATTTTCGACGAGGGCAATGGCGTTGAGCAAGGTGAGCCCGTTGGTGAGCAGGGAGGAGAGCGTGCGGGCAATTCGTGCGATGGTGGCGTGGGTAAGAATCGGTCCGGCAAGCGGGAGCCGGAGGGCAATGGCGTCGAGTGTCTCCCGATGGACTGGGTTGCGGCGGGCCAGCACGATGGCTGCGACTCCGGCTGCAGCGGCGATTGCAAAGAGCCAGCCCCACTGGGCAAGGAACTCGCTCGTCGCGATGAGAATTCGGGTGGCCAACGGCATGGTCCCGCCGCTACGCGTAAAAAAATCGGTGAGCTGCGGCACCATGACGAGCATGAAGACGAGAATCATCCCGATCCCGGCCGTGACCAGGAACGCGGGATAGATGAGCGCTTGCGACACTTGTTCGCGCAGGGTCCGCATTCGACGGAGATGGGCGGCGAGATTATCGAGAATCGTGCCAAGCGCCCCGCCGGCTTCCCCGGCTTTGATGAGACCGGCATACATCCGGTCGAAGGCGCGCGGCATTCCGCTCATGGCGGAGGAGAGCGGCTGACCATCGACCACGGAAGCCCGGAGCCCTTCGCAGACAGCTTTGAGTCGCGGGGAAGCCATTCGACGCTGAAGACTGGCCAGAGCGGTCTCGATACGCATGCCGGCGCGGAGCAGTTGGCCAAGTTGCTCCGTAAAGAGTAATCGCTCGGCGTCGCGCAATCTCAGGGAAAGCGCCGCGTTAGGGGCGGGAAAAGAGGAGGATGCCGCCGCTGTTTCCGGCTCAATCAACGTGGGAAAAAGCCGTTGCTGGGCGAGCAGCGCCAAGGCTCCCGAGCGATCGGGAGCGTCGATGGCACCTTCTAATGCGCGGCCGTCAGTGTCGCGAGCGCGGTATCGAAAGCTGGGCACGGCAGAAGGTGGACAATCGGTGAACTCAGGGCTGAATGTGGCTCCGATCCTTGATGCCTTTGCGCATCTCGGCATCAGCGCCGGTGACGAATGTGTGATAAAATTGAATCAACCCGGCGGTGAGCGCGGCCAGGACCACGCAAAGCAATAGCTTGTGAAACCAATTCGCCTCCATAGCAGGGCAATTTAGCAGAGATACCCAACAAGTCACCAAAATCCCCATTGCCGGGTCGCGACAATGTAAATGCCTAGGAGCAAGTTTGTTAGGGCATGCGCGAGGATGCAGGAGGAGACACTGCGAGAACGGAGATAGAGCCAATTGTAGAGCACGCCAGTCGCGAGTGCGGCCGGGCGGTCCGCCTCGGAATGGGCGAGCGCAAAAAGAATGGTCACGACCAGAAAGCCGATGGCATTTGTCCGACCGGGCGCGACCTTCCAGAACTGGTCATTGACGAAATAGCGAAGCAAGAACCCGCGCCAAAAGAGCTCTTCCAAGATCGGCACAACGATTACCAAACGAATGAAGCGAAGCAGGAGAAGGGTCCCCTGCAGCCAAAGGTCGGAAGTGAGCGCCCCGACCTCATACCCGTCGGTGCGGGGGGGAGCGCCGAAGAAGGCTTGGGGAGCAATCCAGAGCAGAAAGACTAAGAGCCCGATACCCGTCGTTTCCAACCACCGCTTTGGAAGCCGCAACCGGTAATCAGCCCGGTAGAACCAGAGGACCCATCCACAGACCACGGTTTGGAGGGGGAGAATCCACTGCTCCGGCTGCGCCAACCACCAGGGGCTGCTGGGGCCGGAAAAAAATCGCAGAAAATCGCCGACAGCCAACAAACCCATAAAGACCACGAAGGCGGCGATATACCGCCAGGTGCGTCCCTGTTCTGAATGTGGCCCACTCATTCTGCACTGGCACTCTTACCGAGAGGCGCTAAGCTCCGCCAAGGTTAATTATCCCGCCTCCGTATGCCCCCACCTGAAAAAGATCCCCATGCTTTTCTCAAGCTGATCGATCTCGATCTTCAGCGGCGACGGGGCGAATTGAAGAGGGTCAATCGCGGGTCGCTCTTTTTGATTCGAGTCATGGCGGTTATTTTCCTAGCAGGGAGCTTGGTGCTCGCTTGGTGGTTGCTTGACTTTGGTTCGGGGGTCCGCGACCGGCAGCAAAAGAAAGAGCTCCCCTCCGAAGCCGTGCCGCTGGTGGAAAGGCCTGCATGACCGCGTCGGACTCTGCCGCCCCCGGTTTCGTGCACACCCTGCGCATCGACGCGGCCACCTGGAAACCGTCACGGACTTCCATGGAGCTGACCCTCGCCCAACTGCAAAAGTTGGCGGACGATTTCGATCTTGGGCGAATCACGAAAATGGATGTGCCGATGACGACCCAATGCAACACCACCGAGCCATTCCAAACCGGCCAGGGCACCTTCATGCTTCGCGCCCGCCACGGGGAAGAGTTTGCCGAGCGGGTCGAATATCTGCATTACTTGATCGACCACCTGCGGGCGGCCGGGTTTCCGACCGCTCCGGTGATCCGTTCTCGCAAAGGCAAATCCTGGACGCTGTGGGGGGAACGCATTGTGGAGGTCCATGGATTTATTCCGCATGACCCGGGGATCCACCGGGATTGGAGGCGAATGAATGCGGCCGCGAGTGAATTGGCCGACCTGCATCGCCTGTTGACGCACGCGGCAGCCGTTACAACACCCGTGTCACCGGAGATGCGGAACGACGTCACGCCCCGCCAATGTTGGGTCATGTTAGAAGATGGGGAGCGGCTCGTTAATCAGATGGCTGGAGCGGATCCCCGTTGTGGGGGGGCCTTATCGGTGCTGGCCGGAGCCAAACGTCTCTTGGAGCCTCTCATTCCTAATTACCAACGGATTATCGGTCGTCTCCCCTGGATGATGGTGCATGGCGATTATCATTTTTGGAATGTCCTCTACCGAGCCGATCAGATCGTCGGAGTGGTCGATTACGATTTCGTGCAGGAACGGGAACGGCTTTTCGACATTGCCTATGCCATGCAAAGCGTGATTGCCCATATGCGGACCATTCACGGGACACGGCTCGAACATCCCGGCGATTTACAATGGAAAAACGCTCGCATGTGGGTCGATCTCTATGATGACGCCGCCCATCTGCCCCTGACCCCGGAAGAACGCCGTTGGCTGCCGCAGGAGTTGCTGCGGATTTTCCTGGTCAGCGTCGCCACTGCGGCCGCCCAGGCCGACCCCCTCAGCGCGGTCATGATTTGTGAGGAGGATTTGCTGCTGTATGAATGGATTGGTCGGCAGGAGGCTCTCTTTCTTTAGATGGGAGAATGGGGGAGCGGGATTCGCGCTTGCCGAAAGGATTCGGAAGCGATAACACCCTTCATGTCAACCCGTCGGCAGCCGGTCTTCCGAGACCAAGGGGGCGGTGGATCTTCCCTGACAAAAAGCGAATTCCAAAATCTCAACGACCGACCCAACGACCGAATGCCAAAGACTTTACCATCCGCGATCGGCTTTGATTTGGGAGACCACACGCTCAAGGCGGTATTAATCCATCGGAAAGGAGCCAGCCGCTATGCCTTGGCAGGATTTTCTGTTCAGGAACTCAACGGAGCAGGAAAATCTGCCGACGCCCTAGTCGGGGTGCTCCGGACGGCGATGCGAGAGTTGGGAGGGAACTCGAAGTATTGTTCAGTCGCCACCACGCCGCGCCATTCTATTTTAAGAATCATCGATCAACCCGAGACCCCTCCCGATTTGTTACGCCAAGCGATCGCTCTCAATTCGATGACGCTCCTAAATCAGGATTGCAAAGAATTTGTCATCGACTGCGACACACTCGATCCCCGACCAGTCGAGCCCGCCAAAACCGCCAAAACCGCCAAAACCGCTAAATCAGCTAAATCGGCCAAAATCGCCGGAGACAAAACTTCGGGGAAAGAAGCGGAGGAAGAGAGAGAAGAAAAAGAGGAGAAAGAAGAGAAGAAAGCGGCCGCCCCCCGAAAGGCGGTTCGTTATCTAGTGGGTGGCATGCCACGGGAGCGGGTCAAAGTCTTGATGGAAGCCTTCGGCAAACTCCGATGTCAGCTCATGAATTTACAGCTCGCTCCCATTTCTAACTTGAACGCGTTCGGGATGGCGAACCCCGAAGCATTCTCCGCCCCGGCCTTTATGCTGGTGGATGTGGGGCACGAGGAGAGTTCGGTGTTGTTGGGAATCGAAGGCAATCTTAAATTGGTGCGCACGATCGATTACGGAGGCCGGATTTTCTTGGACGCCGTCACCACTGGAGGGGCGATTGAGAGTCATGCGGCCATTACCTTGTTGCAGCAGGGCGACACGGGAATGGCTGAAGCTTCGCGCAACACGGTTTCCCAATTGGCGCGTGAAATTCAGTCTTCCATCGCCTTTTTCGAAGGGCAATACGAACAATCAATCCGCGGAATTTTTCTAAGCGGAGCCATTTGCCGGGCAGAATTACCGCTGCAAATGCTGAGTGACGAACTCGATCTTCCCTGCCAGCTGTGGGATCCCTTTTCCCAGGTAGAAATTAATCTTCCGACCAAGCGTAAAGCGGAACTTTCCAATGCGTATGTCCAACTCGGTGGTGCCTTTGGGGCGGCCCTCGAAATCCTCGACACCCGACCGTAACTCGTCCGACCGATTCCATGGCCCTCCTCCGTCTCAACTTCCTGCACGAAATCGAGTCGATCAAGACGCAGCGACAGCGAGATCCGCTCAAACTCGCTATGCTTGGTTTGTTGGTGATCATCCTCGCTATGGCCGGTTATTACGGGCTGCGCGCCGGAGCGGTGGCCGAAGTGGAACGGCGCGTGCGCGGGGCCTCGAACAGTTGGGCGGAAAAAGAGGCGGCTCAAGGAGAGGCTGAGAAACAAATTAGAGAACTGCAAGCCACGATCGAGCGGGTGAAACTCCTTGAGGGCGCTGTCCAGAACCGGTTTCTTTGGGCTCCCGCTCTCGCCTTGGTCGACCGGGCGACGGGGCCGAATATCCAGATCACTAATCTTAATGGCTCGGGTGGCTCGGGCAGCATCAAGATCACGGTGGGCGGGATCGTGGCCGGCGTGGAACCCCGAATTGCGGCCGACGACTACCTGGAACAACTGACCACCGTGTTCAAAACCCGCTTCCCAGATGCCAAGGCCTCCTTCGATTTCTTGGAGGAGCAGCCAGGAAAAAAAGTTAATCTCGGGACCGGCGAAGTCGGCACAGCCCGCTTTTCCATTGGGGTCAGTTTCACCCCCACCCCGCCCCCCGACCCTCCTGCCGACTCTCCTGCCGCAGAGGGTGGCCCCGCCTAAACGGCTTAATCATCCATGGCTGCAAAAAAATTCTCAAAAGACGAAATTCAGAAGATGGTGCTCGGCGGGATGCTGTTTGTCTTCGTGCTCTATTCCTATTTCACCATGCTCCTCGGGCCGCTTGATGCGAAAAAAACCGGTTTGATTGCGCAGGAAGCGGAATTGCAAAAGAAAATTGAAGGAGCCAACTCCAAATTGCGCCAACTGCAAAATCTGGAGCAGGCGGCTAAACAGTCGACGGAAGTTTACGCCGTCATCCAAGATTTGACTCCCGAAGGTTCTCCCCTCGCCTGGGTGCCGGTGCGGTTGCGGGATTTCTTTACCCGGTTTGGGCTCGAAGTGGCCATCCGCTCGTCTGGTTCAGCGGGGGTGCGCGATCCGTTGCTAGCCAAATTCATCGACACGAGTTGGGTGGTGGAAGTGCCTTCCACCGACTTTGTGACGTTGGGAAATACGATCGCGGCATTTGAAAATGGCCATCCGCTGGCTAGGTTTGAAACCGTGCAAGTTTTGGCCTCCCCTGATCGGCCGGAATTCCAGCGCGTCTCTTTATCACTAACCTGGAGGCTCTATGATAAACGTTAACCTTTCTGCCCGAGTCGCACGGCTTGGATTGAGTGCGATGCTTCTGGCCCCCCTTCTTTTTTTCATGGCGACCACAGTGGCCCAAGAGCCGGACCGATCGGCTGCCAGTCAACCTTCTGAATCTCCCGAATCTGCCGAATCTCCCGAATCTCCTGTATACGAGATTCGCTACCGCTCGACGTTTGAACCAGAACAAACGGCCCGCAATCCGTTCTGGCCAATCGGTTGGACCCCCCCAAAAAAAGCCGACCCCAACGCGACCCCCGCCCCCCAAATCGTGCAAGTCCCCCCCGGCCTGTTCCGACTCACTTCGATCCTCACCGGGTCACCCGCGATCGCCATGATTGACGGCAAAGATTATATGGTCGGCGATACCATTGAAAAAAATGTCCAAAACACCCGGGTGCAACTCAAGGTTCTCGCGATTCGAGACGGATTCGTGGTGCTCGGCTATCCAGGCGGCACGGTGACGATTCGGAACTAGCCGGATCAATCACAGGGGGGCTTCCGTTCGCGCGATTATGTTCCAGTTGTTCACTACTCCGCCCAGCACCGGGGTCTTCCTGGCTCGACTCGGGCTCGCCCTCCTGCTGCTTTGGCATGCGGTCAATGCCCTGCTTTTGCCGCCCGAGTTTGATTGGGATACCCTATCGATCTTACACCAACTGCATGTGGCATTCTCCATCAGCAGTTTGATTTTTGGGGTGTTGCTCTTGGTCGGACTCATGACGCGCCTGGCGGCCTCGGCCATGTTGGGCGTGCAAACTTACTCACTCTTTACCCTCGAACCGGCTCCTTCGCTTCTGCTCATTGAAGCCCACACGGCTCTCGGTCTCATTTGCCTGCTCCTGGTCTTCACCGGAGGCGGGCTCTTTTCTGTCGATCGGCGCCTGGCCAAACGGTTTCTTCCATGAGCCGAATGCGGCGCTCCCTGACGCTTGGAATCCTGGTCTTTGGGTTGGCCGGTTGCGGCGGGGAATCTCGACCTGCCTTTCCTAACCAATTTACCCCATGGAGCGCCCCCGCTTTTCGTTACCTCGGGGGCTGGACCCGAGAGGAAGACGGGGCGT
>CAZSPO010000039.1:0-4502 GCA_964608775.1 uncultured Chthoniobacterales bacterium
ATCGGCGAAACGGATGGCGATGGCGCTCAAACTCGATGACATCGAGACCCTCGCGGAGCAGATGCGATTTTTGATGAAAGCCAAGCCGCCCGCCGGTCTGCGGCAGGCTTGGGAATTGGTGGCGAACGGAATCGATGTCGTCCATGCCCGACCCGCGCGGGTGCGGAGCGGGCCGTGCAAAGAGGTGATTCACCGGTTGGACGAAGGTGATCGGTTCGATTTAACCCAGCTGCCGGTGTTGCATTGTTGGCCCGCTGATGGCGGGCGGTTTTTCACCCTGCCCAATGTTCACACCCGCGACCCCGACACAGGCGACCGGAATGTGGGGATGTATCGGATGCAAGTTTACGATGGGAAAACCACGGGGATGCATTGGCAGGTCCATAAAGTCGCCGCCCGCCACGGACGTCGCTACTACGAACGGGGCGAACCGATGCCGGTCGCCGTCTGCCTCGGCGGGGATCCGGCGCTGACTTTCGCGGCCACCGCTCCGTTGCCAGATGGGCTGGATGAAATGTTGCTGGCCGGGTTTATGCGGAAAAAATCGGTCCAACTTGTGAAATGCGAAACCAGCGATATCGAGGTGCCTGCCGATTCCGATTTCGTTTTGGAAGGCTTTGTCTTGCCCGGTGAAATGCGACCGGAGGGGCCGTTCGGCGATCACACCGGGTTTTATACTCCCGTAGAGGATTATCCGGTGTTTCATCTCAAAGCCATCACCCACCGCAAACAGGCCGTCTATCCCGCCACGATTGTCGGGCAACCGCCGATGGAAGATTTTTACCTGGGCCACGCCAGCGTCCGGATTTTCTTGCCGGTGTTCCAAATGAATTTCCCTGAAATTGTGGATATCGCCCTGCCAGCCGAAGGGGTTTTTCACAATCTGGTCTGCGTGAGCATTCGGAAGCAGTATCCCTATCAGGCCTTCAAAATCATGCACGGGCTCTGGGGGATGGGGCAGATGATGTTCGCGAAATATATCGTGGTGGTCGACGAAGATTGCGATGTGCAAAATACCTCGGAGGTCTTGTTTCGGCTATGTGCCAACACCGACCCCGCTCGGGACAGCGCGGTCGTTCGCAACCCGAGCGACGCACTCGATCACGCGCCGACCGAGGCGAATGTCGGCAGCCACATGGGATTCGACGCCACCCGGAAGTTGGCAGGCGAAGGATACCGCCGCACCTGGCCCGAACTGGTGAAAATGGATCCCGCCGTGGAAACGCGGCTCGCGCAACTGGTGGCGCGGTTGGAGGCACGCTGAGCCCTCTCCTGACACCAACGCGAAGGGATTCTACGCCGTCGATTTCTTCTTAAGACCGCTGAGGCTGATTCCCGGTGCTGCCGTCGTTACGGTCGGATGAAAATGTTGTTCGTATAAGGGCAGCGCACGTAGCTCCCGCTCGGCACCCCGCGCACGTCCACCACCCGGTTCGGACGGTAAGGGCTGTAAACAACCCCCCGCCTTCCATCTGCAAAGGTCGCAACCGGATACCCGCCTCGTGGCGCGCGTGACCGATAGTAATCCCGCTCATTCGCCTGGATGGCCGTGCCTACCAATGCGCCCGTGGCTGCCCCGATCGCCGCTCCCGCAGCGGCCGAACTCCAGTTGCCCCCCGCCAACCCCCCGACACCGGCACCAAATAAAGCCCCATAACCCGCCCCCTGCTCGGTCGCCGTGCAGGCGGTGAACAATAAGGTCGATGCGGCGGCAAGCGCCAGGAACGGAGTGGAGAGAAGCGGTGATTTCATGGTGGTAAAACTTGGACGGGGTTTGCGGTCGGTTTGTTCAGCCAACCCGCCCAGGTGGCTCGGGCAATGGCGGCCAGCTTTTCGAATTTCGTGAGGCGATGCTCGCGAGACAACACATCAAACCCGCTTCGCGCAATCTTGGCAAGCAACCGCCCATAGACCGCATGCATAATTTCCGCCGCCCGCAGCGCCGGACCATCTTCCGGTGTCCAATGCCGAACCGCCTCAGCATAAAAATAAGCCGCCCGCTCCGCCTGCGCCGCCAACATCCGACGAAAGGCGACGGTTTCCTTGCCTCCAGCCAAGTCCATCTCCGTCACTCCATGAGCAGCCAATTCATCCAAAGGGAGGTAAATCCGCGCACCATTCCGGTAATCCCGGCCCACATCCCGAATGATATTCGTCAATTGAAAGGCGAGCCCCAAAGCCAGCGCATACTCCTCAGAAGCCGGTTGGCGGCAGCCGAATAGCCGAATGCTCACGAGACCGACGACGCTGGCAACGCGATGACAGTAAACCTGCAGCTCTTGCCAATTGGCATAGCGACGACCATCCAAGTCCATTTCCACCCCGTCGATCAGTGCTTGGTAATGAGCCGGATCGACCCCGCGCACCGTGACCAACCCCCGGAGCAGGTGGCAGAGCAATTCGTCCTCTCCCGCAAGCCCCGGACCTCCCTCCAAACCCCGACGCCAAGCGGTTAGTTGCTGGCGTTTTGTCTCGATGGATGGCCCTGGCTCATCGGCGATATCATCGATCAACCGGCAAAAAGCATAAAAAATTGTCATGTCCCGCCGCCGATCTTTGGGCAGACAAAAAAAGGCCAAAGCCAGATTGGACCGACTAGCGCGGGTAATCCGCGCAGCGAAGGCTTCGGCTTCACTGGCAAGAGTGGCGGGCGATGGAGTTTCCGTGGGCAAGGCAGTGGAGAAACGGCGCGGGGGCAACGCAGGGTTACCCCGATGGTTCATGAAGGCAGGCAATGGTTCGGTAAAACATGGGGGTTAGTGGGCCAACCAGCGCCGCTCTTCTTCATGGCCGCTTTCCACCTGCTTGAAAAGGCAGATCCACGTGGCAAACAGCCACCCCGTCATCAGCCCGGTGAGCGGAGCCGCTAAAAGCCTAAGCAACCACGCGTAGATGTTCAACTCGCCCAACGACGCCACCGTCCACGCGATGGTCGCTTCGAGCGCATACCAATGGACAACCGCCAGCAATAACATCCAAAGCAACGCACCCAGATGGCGACGCATAAAGCTCGCCGAGGCGGCGAACGCTTTGCCCAAGCGGTAATTGTGAAAAATCAAAAGTGCCTGCACCGGAGCGAAGGGGAGCAACAACAAAGCAAAAAGGAGATCCTGCCAGACTAGCCGACCGGTCGACGGCTCCGCCCCACCCGCCACCGCCAGCAACGGGGGCAAGTAAAACAGGAGGCTGCTCCCCACAAACACGAGCCAGAGCCAATGCCAGACTATCACAAACCGGCGGGTCACAGCAGGCAGAAACCGGCTTTCCTCAAAATGCATGCCACGCACCCATTCCAACACCCGCATCGCAATCGCGACCTGCACAAAGACCCCCAGCGCATATTCAAACGCAAAAGCGAGCCAGAGGAGCAACTCCCTTCCTATGATCCAACTAACCCCGCTTTCCGGATACCATGGACTCAAGGCGAACGGCTTACCCAAAGCCGCCAAGGCTGCCAGCAAGAGAAATGCAGACACGGGCAACGCCCAGAATCGATCCCGTTGCCAGAGCCGACTGAGCAAACTGCCCAGCACCCCACCAACGTTGGCCAAAAACAAAACCGCCGCTGGAACGGAGAGCGGGAATGTGGTCACCGCACAGTGGAAAAGGCCAATGGTATTCTGGAATGCCGGTTGAAGGCTGCCCAAGAGAACCGGAGCCGGTGAGGCCGGTGAAAAGGAGAACCCCAGCCATTCCCGTCGAAGATCCCGTGTCCAGTCGGGGGTTTGCCCGACCAAAAACCAAATTTCCACCACCTCCCGCGTTAGGACAGCCGCGAACGCGAACGCCATCAACCATCCTAACCCACTTCGATGTCGCCAAAGCGCCAAAGCAGCATAACGCATGGCTGAAGCAGCGGGACTCGTGCAGACAACCAACAAATAGCCCACGCCCAACAGTCCGGCGAAAGACCCAATAAACCATTTGCTGTCATACCACTCCATGGCCACGGAGCTTTGCGGAGCCCCCCCGGCCATGACGATAGAAAAACAGGGCGTCTCGCCGCCAAAGCGGAAAAGCACGGCGTCCCTTCATACCCCGCCTCCTTGATAGCCACAACCACCCTCGCCCGCGTCACTGCGATAGTGGGGAAACTCGCAAAGGCTCTTTGGACGTTTGATTCCCCAACACCAACTTGGCCACCAGTTGACGCAAGGTGATAGGCGGCATGCTCCGGCATCAAAACGTTTGCGACCCACTCAACCCAGGTCGCTCTCATTGGAGACCTTTTTTCAAGACGGCCAACACCTCGCGTTCGAATCGTTCACTGTGCCGTTACGAAACCTCTTTTTCTCAGCGCTGAACGACCTCGATCTGGAGACCAACTCCTTCAGCGCCTCTAATGGCTCGTTGAAGAACCTGACTCTCCCCCACTTTTTCAAAAAACCCATCGCATTTTTACCCATGAGCCCGTCTGGTGTGGGAGCCCGTTTCAGCCATAAGCCCGTCCCGTGCCGGAGGCATTTTGGACATGAGCCCGTCTGGTGTGGGAGCCCGTTTCA
>CAZSPO010000039.1:4748-14564 GCA_964608775.1 uncultured Chthoniobacterales bacterium
CCGGAGGCACTTTGGACATGAGCCCGTCTGGTGTGGGAGCCCGTTTCAGCCATAAGCCCATCCCGTGCCGGAGGCACTTTGGACATGAGCCCGTCTGGTGTGGGAGCCCGTTTCAGCCATAAACCCATCCCGTGCCGGAGGCACTTTGGACATTAGCCGGTGCGCGCAAGCCACCGGTTTCCAATACACAACAGTTTCGCCCCGGCAGGGGCGGAGGATATTTGAAGGCTACCAAAGAAATAGCATCTCCTATTAAACGGCAGCCTGTGCTGGAAACGCCCGATATTTGTCCGCGAAGGAGTGGTCGGCTGGCGTTCATCCGCCCGTGCAATGGAGAATGATATTACCTTTTATGATGATGACATCGGGAACAAGCCCATTCCTCTCGCCGCTCAAACCATTCTAACATTCGATGCCTACCCCGTTCAAGAGGTCCGATGCGTTCTCAAGGTTGAACGCAAGCAAAGCCCTGGCAAGGTTGACGCTTCGCTATGTGCATCGGCTAGGACGACGGTGGTGGTCGGGAAAAGGAAGATGGTCGGCAACCGACGGGTCAGGACGTTCGAGGGAAATATGACAGAAAAAGCGGGCCGACGATTGGATCGTCGACCCGCATGGGTGAAGGAGGTTGTCGTGCTGGCGATGAGACGATGTCTCAAGCGCCCATCCCGGCACGCCGCCGACGGAGCAGGAGGGTTCCCAGACCCGCGCCGACCAACAAAAGTGCGGACGATGGCTCGGGGATGACGGCGGCGGCGAGGGCTACACCGGCAATTGCTTGATTGTTCGCCCCACCATCAAACGTGCGATTCACGATACCGGAAAGGCCAGACTCGGGGTCGTACCCTTGCCAATCGAGCGGGTTTCCACTGCCAAGGTTGTTGCTCAAGGCGGTGGCACCGGTTGGAATCAGAGTCATCCCACTCCCATTGTTGGCACTGAAAGATTCAAAGAAGACCGTATCCACCGGGCTGGCACCCAAATCATAGGTAAGCGTGATAGGCTCAGCGTCCGTTGCCGTCGCCGTGGCAAGAAACGGGTCGGTCAAATCCACACCGGAGAATGCGGCCGCTGAAATGACGAAACCGCCGTCACCGTTGACTTCCATGGCGCTGTGGTCCACCGTCAAAGCTTCGGTGCCAGTGGGGTTGGTCAAATACCAAATCTCTGCCGACCACCGATTGAACCCTTGGGTCACAGCAGGTCCCTGAATGAGAGCTGTTGTCCCAAACTTGACCCCGGAAACGCCAGTGTTGCCATTTCCTTCCTGGGTAGAAATAGCGACCATCAGGATCGTGTCGGAGGCGGAGCCGACATTCAGACTGGACGAGGTGGTAGACGAACCGGCGACCGGAGTGGCGAAGTATTGACCGGAGAGGGTGTTTCCGACGATGATCTGCGCACCTGCGGTAGCAAGTCCGAAGACACTGGCGAGGGTGAGGGCGAGGAATGTTTTCATGGATGAATTGACGGGGGGCGGTTTCGTTGACGAACGCAAAATGTGATGCGCACTGCGCCCGAGCAAAACTTTCTTGGCTTAAGCAGTTAAACGGCTGAAGGTTTGGCATGTCTGAGAGCCGGGTCACTTTACAGGATATCGCGAAGGAAGTCGGGCTGACGGTGGCGGCGGTTTCGATGGCGCTGCGGGATCATCGGCGGATTCCGGAGCGGACACGGGAGCGGGTGCGGCGAGCGGCGGCGGAGCTTGGGTATCGTCCCGATCCCCTGGTGAGCGGGCTGGCCCGTTACCGGCGACGGGCCACGGCGGATGCAGGCGCGGTGATCGCCGTGGTGGAAACCCACCGTGACACCCGACCTGCCGAGCTGGAGCCGTTGAGGGAGTTGGCGACCGGGATGGGGTATCGGCTGGATCGGTTTCGATTGGTGGATTATCCCTCGCAACGCGCGCTGGCGCGGGTGTTGCAGGCGCGGGGAATTGTCGGGGTGCTTTTTCGCGAGAGCGAGGCGGGGATGGTGCTCGAGGCGGACGTGTGGAAGGAATTTCAGGCGGTCTATGCGGGTCCGTATCCGGGGGACGGCGAAGTCCATGCCCCGGTGGATGTGGTCCGACACAATCCGTTCGATGGCGTTGTAGAAGCGTGGCGGCGGGCGCGGGCGGCGGGGGCGCGACGAATCGGGCTCTATCTGCTGACTTCTGACTCGGGACTCACAGGTCTCGACCGGAAGGTCCTGGGGGCCTATACGGTGTTGCAACACGAGGAGAAACGTGGGTTTCCGCGTCTGACCCCGCTGATTCAGTTTGGCCGTCCTTCGGGTGAGGCGTGCCGAGAGTGGGTGGAGAAGGAAAAGCCGGAGGTGGTGCTCGGCACCATGAACCGGGTCTATGGCACCATGCGGCAGGCGGGCTTTCGCATTCCGGAGGAGATTCGGTTCATTGCACTCAGGAAGGCAAGTGAGCGGAGGGATATCGCCGGCCTGCGAGTCGGTGTCGCGAGGGTCGAAGCGATTGCGCTCCGGCATCTCGACGCGTTGATCCGGCAGCAAATCGCCCCGGAACCGGATCATCAGACCACCCTCGTGCTGAAGCCAGTCTGGAGTCCGGGCGAAAGCTTCGGGAAGGAGAAAGGGTCAAACTTAGAATACAATATTGACGAATCTTACAGCTGAGGGGGTGGTTTATCGGAGTAAATGATAAAAAAAGCATGATGGTCTCGTGGAAGAGGCACTCGTAGCCTCTAAAAAGTCGGAGACTGATTTAGGGGCCGAACCAAAGGGTGCGCCCTGGAAAGCAGAAATTGCACGAATGCATTGAATCCGGACTACAGCCGGAAATCCCTTGATTGCCAAAAAGTTGAATGGGGAACATCCCTCCCGTGTGACCAATCTGATCCGAGAACTCACGACCGACGGAAAGTGATAAATGTCTATATTCTACGTTTGACCCCTTCATCTTGCATCTTGCCATTTGCCATGCTCGCGGATGAGATCTTTGAGCCGGTCCACCGCGTCCGCTTCCGGAATGTTAAATTTCACGGCGGTCTTGCCGACGTAGAGATTCACTTTGCCGGGAGCCCCTCCCACGTATCCAAAATCGGCATCCGCCATTTCCCCCGGCCCATTCACGATACAACCCATGATGGCAATTTTCACCCCTTTCAGGTGGAGGGTTGCTGCCTTGATTCGGGCGGTGGTGCTTTGCAGATCAAATAACGTCCGACCGCAACTCGGGCAGGCCACGTAGTCGGTCTTGAAAATGCGGGACCCGGCGGCCTGCAAAATATTGTAGGCGAGCCGGAGCGATTGGCCGGGGGCTTCTTCTCCTTGAATCAACACCGCATCGCCAATGCCGTCGCAGAGTAGAGCTCCGATCGCCATGGAAGCGTCGAGCAAGGTCCGGGTAAAATCGGCACCCGGTTCGGTGGCCGGGGCAAAGGTATCTTTCAGAAGAATGGGATGCCGCGCATTCAGTCTGGCCGCCAACAAACGGAAGGCGGTGATCGGGGCCAGATCCACCCCGTCGCGGACGGTCACGAACTGCGGCAGGCTCTGGGCATTCACGGCTTCGATCGCGGCCTCATCCTGGGGATCGAGTGCGATGACGCCACTTTCTTCGATCACAAATTCCGGTTTGAAATCACCCAGCCGGTCGATCTTGTGCGCGAGCTTCTCATAACCCGACCGGCGGATGCCGACGCGAATCAGTTCTTCCCCGCCCGTCGGGATGCCGCAGACCGCGAGGGGGTGAGAGGCCCGGCGGTTGTAAACGAAGGGATCGAAGGAAAGGGGCGGTGCCGCAGCCATCACAGTCAGCCCACGGGGGTGTTGGGCGGCGTTAAAGGGAGCAACGAGCGCCTGGGCAACCGGGATTTCATAGACGCTATCTTCGGTCAACGACACACGCACGGTATCGCCGATGCCGTCTGCCAGCAGGGAGCCAATGCCAATCGCACTCTTGATCCGGCCATCCTCGCCATCCCCCGCCTCGGTCACCCCCAGATGGATGGGGTAATTCCAATCCGCACCTTCCTCGGCCAGTCGGCAGACCAAAAGCCGGTATGCTTGAATCATCACCTTCGGATTGCTCGCCTTCATGGAGAAAACAAACTGGTGATAATCGAGTTCGCGGGCGATCCGGGCGAATTCCAAGGCGCTCTCCACCATCCCGAGCGGGGTGTCGCCATATCGATTCATGATCCGGTCGCTCAGCGAGCCATGGTTCGTCCCGATTCGCATCGCCACTCCCCGGCTTTTGCAAAGGGAAACCAGCGGGGCAAAACGCTCCCGCATCCGGCCAATTTCGGCATCGTATTCCGCATCGCTATATTCGCGCACCGCAAACTTTTTCGAATCAGCGAAGTTGCCGGGGTTAATGCGGACTTTTTCCACCCACTTCGCGGCCTCCATGGCGGCGTCGGGCTTGAAATGAATGTCGGCTACCAGTGGGACCTCGCACCCCTGCGCCAGCAGCCCGGCTTTGATCGCCTCCAAATTCCGAGCGTCTTTAATGGTCGGGGCCGTGATTCGGACGATTTCGCAACCGACCGCCACAAGGTCGAGGGATTGCCGGATGCAAGCCTCGGTATCCATCGTGTCGCAGGTGAGCATCGACTGCACCCGGATCGGGTTCGGCCCGCCGATGCCGACCTGCCCCACGCGCACCTCGCGGGTGAGGCGACGGGCATAACGATAAGGGTCCGGGAAAAAGCGAGGGGCGTCCATACGGGGCGAGCGAATCGTGGGACGGGCCAAAAATCAAGTGCCAGCGTCGATCGGGGTGAATTCCATTTTTTGTTCGCTTTTTTGCATGCCGGGGATCGGCAGATCCTGCACATCGAAGAATGTGACAAATACCATGAACCCGATCAGTAAAAGGGCGCACCCAGTCTGAACCACTTCGAGCACCCGGAGGTTGATCGGTTTTTTCCGAATCGCCTCAATGATGGCGAGCGTGATGTGCCCCCCGTCGAGGACCGGGATCGGGAGCAGATTGAGCAGGGCGAGGTTGACGTTTAAAATGACGCTGAACCAGAGCACCGCCTGCCAGCCGTATGGGCTGTCGAAGAGCAGGTAATACATCCGCATAATCCCGACCGGACCGCTGAGGTGCTCGGGTTTAATATTGGATTTAGGTGAAAAGAGGGCTCCTAGCATGTTGAAAATCGTAAGGGCCGCCCCGCGGATCTGTTCGTCGGGACGGGGATGCACGATTTCCATCAAACCGTAATTGTCCCAGGCGATGCCGAGTTCGGAGAGCGGCGGCTGAAACGCGAATCCGAGCACGGGACGCTGAAGATTGACCTCCATCGCCGGCTGCGCGGTCAATTCGACGGGGAGGCCTGCCCGCTCCACTTCCAGGATGATCGGCGATTTTGGATCGGCTGCGATCCGTTCCACGATGTCGCCAAAGCCGCGCACCGGAGCTCCCGCAGCGGCCAGAATTTGGTCGCCCGCTTGCAACCCGGCTGCGGCGGCTGGTCCATCGGGAAAAACTTCCGCCACCCCCACCCGGCTCGCGGGCACCGGTAACTCGAGGGTCTGCTCGCCGCGTCGGATGGTCCAGACAACGGTCGGGCGGGCAGGGTCGGTGCTTAATTCCGCCAGTTGCAGCTCGTGCAAGACCGGCACGCCATCCACGGCGAGGACGAGATCATTTTCCTGCAGCCCCGCCACCGCTGCTGGGCTCCCTGGATTGACCTTGCCAATCATCGGGGTCTGGCGGGGCGGTTTGCGCCGGAGAAACTCGGCTTTTTGCTGCAATGGCTCGGGATCAAAGGTGAGGGTCTCTTCCCCCCGACGAACGGTGATGGGGATGGTCTCGCCCTGACTGCTCACCACATTCCAGACCACGCTTTCGCTCATGCCACCAAAGCGTTTGACCGGTCGATTATCGACCTCCAAAATTTCGTCCCCGGGCCGAAGTCCGGCGGCATACGCGGGGGAGGCCGGGTCGAGATGGCCGATAAACCGGGTCGCCTCCCCTTCGCTCACGGGGCGTCCGACCAACCAGACGATGACGGCAAAAAGAATGGCGAGACCGAAGCTGAACAGAGGGCCGGCAAAGGCGACAATGATTTTGTCCCAGGCAGAGACTTTGGGCAGCTCGTGTCGATCCGCATCGGTTTGCCCTTCGATGGCCTCCATTGGTGCCAGTTGGGGGAGCGAGACAAATCCGCCCGCTGGAATCGAGCCGAGGGAGTATTCCACCCCGCCGATTTTCTTTTTCCAAATCGGTTTTCCAAACCAGATACCAAATTTTTCCACCACCAACCCCCGCCAGCGCGCCGCCAGGAAATGACCCAGCTCGTGGACCACGATGATGATGTTAAACAACAGAATGACCTCAAGGAGGATCCCAACGGTTTTGAGAATTTGCAGCAGCATGGCGAGGTTTTAGCCGATCCGGTTGGTCGCCTCTTCTCGCGCCCATTGGTCGGCTTGCAAAATAGCATCGAGCGACGGGTGCGCAATGGGGGTGTGCGCCCCCATGACAGCCCCGACCGTTTCCCAAATGCCAGGAAAACGGAGTTTGCCATCGAAGAAAGCGGTCGCCGCCATTTCGTTAGCGGCATTTAACACAGCGGGCAACGTGCCGCCGGTCTCCCCGGCTTCGCGCGCCAAATTGAGCGCCGGAAAATCGGTCAGCCGCGGGGCTTCAAAATCGAGTCGACTGAGTTCAGCAAAATCGAGGGGGCGCAGGCTGTTGGGCATTCGCTCGGGCCAGGTGAGGGCGTATTGAATCGGGAAACACATATCGGAATGACTCAGCTGGGCCAACACGGAGCCGTCCACAAATTCCACCATCGAATGGACAATGCTCTGCGGGTGGACAATGACATCGACGCGGGCCATCGGCACGTCAAACAACCAGCGCGCTTCGATCATCTCCAAGCCTTTGTTAAAGAGAGTCGCCGAATCGAGGGTGATTTTTCGGCCCATCACCCAGGTCGGATGTTTCAAGGCCTGCGCCGGGGTGATCGAGGGGAAATCTTCCGCTGGCGTCTGCCGAAACGGACCGCCGCTTGCCGTGAGGATAAGTCGCTTGATCGTGGTCGGCTCTTTCCCTTCCAAACATTGGAAAATGGCGTTGTGCTCACTGTCCACCGGTAACACGAGGACGCCTGCCGCTGCCGCCGCCCCCATCACCGCCTCCCCGGCCATCACCAAAATCTCTTTGCTGGCCACCGCCAAATCTTTCCCCGCTCTCGCCGCCGCCAACGCCGGAGCCAACCCCGCCGTGCCGACGATCGCCACCAAAACCAAGTCAGCCTCCGGCAAGACCGCCAGCTCCAGCAACCCCTCCGGCCCCGACAAAATTCGCGGCGCATACTGCAACCTCGCCCGCAGCGCTTCCATCCCAGCAGGATCATAGAGCGCAATGACCGGCGGACGGAACTGATTGGCCGCTTCTGCCAGTTTCGAGCCGTTGCGCCCCCCGGCCATCCCCACGATTTCGACCCGGTCCGGATGGGCAGCGGCCACTTTGGCGGTGCTCTCTCCGATCGAACCGGTGGCTCCCAATAGAATAATGCGACGTTTTTTCCTCATAACCCGACGACCAGCCGCAGATAAAAATACAGAACCGGCGCGGTGAACAGCAAACTATCAATCAAATCGAGCACCCCCCCGATCCCCGGCAGCAGGCTACCTGAATCTTTTGCCCCCGTGCTCCGTTTGATCATCGATTCCGCCAAATCCCCAATCACCGCCGCCAACCCGATCAACGGCCCGAGCAAAACCACGCTGGCCCACGAGAGATAAGGCAATTTTTCCTGGAGAAAATAATAGCCGCCCAAACTGCCGATCACCGCAAAAAGCATCGAGCCAGCAAAGCCTTCCCACGTTTTCTTCGGAGAAATTTCGGGGACCAACGGATGTTTCCCAATCCACATTCCGACTAAGTAAGCGCCCATGTCACAAAATTTGGTCACGATCACCAGCCACAACACACACCAATGGCCCGTCACCTGCCCGTCCACCTGAGGGGTGAGAAAGACCAGCTTGGTGACAAAAGAAAAGAGCCAGACGACATAAAGCAGGCCGAACAACGTGTAAGCCATGCTCTGAAGCGGAGCTTCCCCCCGGAACCGGTCGAAAAACTGCCGACCGAAAACGGTGAAGACGAAGAGCAACAAGACGCAGATTTCAAAATCATGCGCCAACGCTAAGTTGCCCTCGCGAAGGAAAAAGAAGCTGCCGCCTAAAAAGACAAAACCGCATCCTAACCCGGTCGCGGTAAAGACATGAATACCGCTCCCTTCGAGCATCCGGTAAAACTCCCAGAGCCCGAGCAGGCTCAAGAGGATGATCAAGCCGAAGAAAGCCAGCGGTCGACCCGAAAGGATAATGCCGAATGCCACGCCCCAGAGCGCGAGCGAACTGGCGGTGCGCGCCGCCAACACCCCGGCGCGAGAACCGTTCCTAGCCGGGGCAATGGGATCGACGCTGGGCACGGGCGCTATTTGACCCGTCCCACCCCAGAAGGCAAACGCGGAAAGCGGGTTTTAATAAAGCACTTGGTCGTCGAAACTTTCCATTCGCCGATCGCTCTCGGTCGGGGCTCCCGGATAGGGCGCTCCGATGCCAAAGAAACGGGGCTGACTCGATTCAACGAAGGGAGCCGTCGCGTGGTCCGGATGGGCTTCGTCGAACATTCTCAGCTCCGTCGTCCACGGACCGCTCGCCGGCCCGGGTTGATAACGGCTGCGCATGTTGGCCGCAGTTTCACAGCCCATCAAAAGAAGGGAAGCCAGTAGGGAGAACGCAAAGTATTTCACGGCTGCGAACCGCAACAGAATTCTTCCCCGTTGTCAATCGGCTCAATCGGGGGGCCTCTCCCAAAATGACATCCTGACCTCCAACCGAGGGAACCCTTACTCCGTGCGCAGCGCGTCGATAGGGTCGAGGCGGGCGGCGTCAATCGCGGGATAAATCCCCGCCAACACCCCGGTCACCACACTGAACCCAAAGCCCACCATCGCAATGGCCGGGGAAAAAACCGGGGCTCCCGATTCCTGCATCGAGGCTCCCATCGCATCGATCACGCCGCGCCCAAGGGCGACTCCCGCCGCCCCACCAAGCAGGGCGAGGAGAATGGCTTCGGTCAAAAAGAGGAGGAAAATATCCCGACCCCAAGCTCCCACTGCCTTGCGAATCCCAATTTCCCGCACCCGCTCCTGGATGGTGGCCAACATCAGGTTCATGATGCCAATGCCTCCGACCACGAGCGAAACCAGGGCAATGGCCGCCCCGGCAGTGAACCAAGCGGTCCGGGTCGATCGATAATTTTCAAACATCTCCTCCATCGTGCGCACCCGGAAATCCTGCAAGCCTTGATGGGTGTGAGTGAGGATGTTGGTCGTCTCATCCACCAAGCGAGAGAGGTCATCGACGTCGCCCACCAAAAGATCGAGGCTGTCGAGTGACTTCGGTCCGGTGAATAGCTGCTGCATGGTGGTGATCGGAATGAAGACGGCGCGATTTTTGCGCCCGAGCAAATTGTATCCATACCGCATCATCTCGTAATGGGCGAGGAGGCCGATGACTTGGAAGGGCTGCTCGTTGATCTTTACCATTGCCCCGAGTCCGCCGCCGTTGGGGAAAAGCGCCTGGGCGGCATCCGATCCCAGCACCACGACTGGGGCCGCATGGTTCGTGTCGATTCCGGAAAAAAAGCGGCCTTCCGCCACGGTCAAATCTTGCATGACAAGCACATCGGGTTCGACCCCTTGCACCTGGGCTTTCGCGGTATGGGAGCCGTGGGAAAGGCGGGCCGGGAGCGTGATCCCAGGCGAGACGGCGACCGCAAAGCGGCCGAGCTCCCGGAGGGCCTCCGGGAGCTCGGCCGCTTTGCGGTCG